>JANOVW010000211.1:0-5263 GCA_031417575.1 Rhodoferax sp.
CCTTGATTCAAACGCTCCAGGACCCGAATCGCAGCCTGTGCGGCAAGCGGAATTTTTTGCGGAAACAAAGTTGTTGTAACAGATGCAGAATTCATGGTGTATCAAAGGGCTGAGCAGCCATTTGCGGGGTTGTAGTAAGTGGGCGAAGGGTGCGGTGGACAATTGCAGTCGGAGGCGTTTGACGGGTTACAAGCAGTTCAGGAGGGTTGGGTTTTGTAAAAAAGGCAAGTCTCTTGATCCACAAACGAATGGCTTGCCAGTGAATATGGGCCATCACCCCCGCAGTCATGAACGGGTACCGCCAGGCGGCCCGGCGCATTGCCTGCCGGGTGACCGGCTCCAAATCACCACTGATACTGGTTTTCAGCAAGGTTCCAGCGGTATCGCCATGGTCAATTCGCGCCACCGTTCTTGCTCGGCCGGACCGATCAGAGGCCATAAAACGAAAGTTGTACTGCCCCTTGACTTCACAAAATGGCGACACATGAAAAGTCTTGGTTGCGGCCATCTCGACACCCCAACCTGGCGTATCCAGCAGATAGCAGTGGCGCTCTCCAAACGTGTTGTTCACTTCCACAACGATGGCACGCAATGCGCCACCTTGGTCGTTCGATGCCCGATGACAAAACCAGAAGCTGACAGGCTTGAAGGCGTAACCCAACACGCGGGGATAACACTGCAACCAGGCTTCGCCGTTGGCGTTGTCGATGCCGTGGGCGGCCAACAATTCATCAAGCCAGCGCAATGCCCCGCCCTCTTGCACCGACCGGCCATCGCCGTGATCTTGATCGTGAAAGCTGATCCAGCCGGCGCGGTTAACCGGTAAAGCCGTAGCGGTGCCAACCCGTTCCGCTTGCATGGAACGCATGGGTAACAACAAAAAATAACCCGCGTAAGAAAATGCATTCACAACGGGCCGTACGCGCGCATGCCTGACCGTGCCAAAACCAATCAGGGGGCGCTTGGCCCAACCGGTCATCATTCGTTTTCCACCGATTTCTCGGGCAATTGGCCCATTGCGTACCGCGCGGCGTTGACACCCGCAGCGAGCCCGTCTTCATGAAAGCCGTAGCCCATCCAGGCGCCGCAATAGAAGGTGTTTTGTTGCCCCTGCAGCCAGGCCACCTGGCGCTGCGCTTTGACAGCCGCGTGGTCGAAAACAGGATGCGCATAGTCAAACTCGCCCAAAATCTGGTCTGGCGAAATTTTGCGCACAGGATTGAGCGACACGATCACGCTTTGTTGCCACGGCAGAGGTTGCAGCCGGTTGATCAGGTAGTGAAGGCAGACATCACTTCCTGCGTTTGATTCGGGAGATGAACTTGAACGCAAGGTGTTGTCCGACCGTTCATAGTTCCACGCGGCCCAGGCCGATTTTCGGGTTGGCAATACTGATTCGTCGGTATGTAACACCGCCCGGTTAGGGTGAAACCGAATGGCGCCTAACGTCCGCACCTCGAAGGCTGAAGGCACGGAAAGCATGTCGAGCGCTTGGTTCGGGTGGGTGGCGATGATGACCTTGTCAAAATATTCAGCCCCAGCTGCCGTGATGATGCGCACACCGCCGGTGTTTGCAGATGCCAGCCGCTCGATAGACTGAACAGGCGTGTTCAAACGCTTGTCAGACAGGCCTGAAACGATACGCTCAACATAATGTTTGGCGCCCCCGCGTACCGTCCACCATTGCGGACGATTGCTGATTTGCAACAAACCGTGGTTGTGGCAAAAGCGGATCATGGTCGAAACCGGAAACGCCAGCATTTGGCGCGTTGGGCAGCTCCAGATGCTGGCCACCATCGGGAGGAAATACCAATCGGCAAATTCTGGGCTAAATTTTTGCTGCTCCAAAAATTCACCGAGCGGCTGGCGCAGTTGGCTGGCGTCACCGCGCGCAACCATGACGTTGCATAACGCGTTGAATCGCCGCAAATCGCGCAGCATTCGCCAAAATCGCCAATTGACCAGGTTTTTGCGTTGGGCAAAAACGCTGGAGAGACTGGTGCCACTCCACTCCATGGCATCACGTATTTGCTGCGATCTGACTTGCACCGAAAACGACATTTCGGAATGTACGGTTTCAACACCGAGTTGGGCAAACAGCGCGATGAGGCCGGGGTAGGTGCGCTCGTTAAACACCAAAAATCCGGTGTCTACCCCATGTGTTACCGGCCCCGATGGCCCCGGCAGTGTCAGGTCGACCGTGTGGGTATGACCCCCAAAATAATCACCCGCTTCAAACAAGGTGACAGCGTGCGCCCCCTGACCTTCATTTTGAAGCGTATGGGCGGCTGCGAGACCCGAAATGCCAGATCCGACGATAGCGACTTTCATGGACTGACTCTCATCCACAGCTGATCAATGTGAGCAGACGCAATTCACGGCTGAAACGGGGGAAATCGAAACATTTGGACTTTTTAGTCATGTTTTGGACTATACAGTATTTTTTAGAACAATGGGTATATTTTCGACTGTATCGCCTATACTTCGGTCATGGGTCAATCAAACGTCATCAAAGTTTCTTTCAAAGAGCAAATGCTCCAGGCTCGTGAAGTTGCCATCATTCAATCGGTCAATCGTCTTTTGGCCGACAAGGGTTTTGATGCCATGACGGTCGATGAAGTCGCGGCAGATGTCGGCATCGCCAAGGCCAGCTTGTACCGGCACTTCCCCAGCAAAGACGATTTGGCCGCCGCAGCCATGGTTTTTGTGATGAAGCGGGCACAAGCGTTTTTGACAACCCTGGCGCCAGCGGGCCAGTCGCCCTTGCAAAACCTGCGCTCAACGGTGCGCTGGATGATGACCCTCAAGCTGGCAGGGGAAATGCCGTCGTTGCCCAGCCAAAACTCCAGCCTGCGGTCTTGTCTGATCGCCAACACGGAGTACATGGATGGGTTGATGCAAGCCAGCGACATGTTGGGCGGTTGGATCGAGGCGGCGCAAGCCAACGGGGAGTTGAACCCCGCTCTGCCGCCCATTGCCATCTTGTATACCTTGTACGCCCGCGCCTGTGACCCGGTGCTTGAATTCCTTCGACTGGGTGGCCAACACAAAGACGATGAAATCATCGAACTGGTGATGAGCACCTGTTTTGATGGCCTGAACGCCCGGCCATAGGGCCGCAGCGGCACTGGCAGTGGCGGGTCGTAGCGAGTGAGTTTGCTCATTGAAAACCGACGCATGAAAACACCATGACTTCTGCACTCGTCTGGTTCAGGCGCGATTTACGCCTGGACGACCACGCGGCGCTGCACCACGCGCTCAAAAAGCACAGCACCGTTTACTGCGCATTTGTATTTGACAGCACCTTGCTGGGTGAGCGTTTAGTCAGTGGGCACAAACAAAGTCGACAGGTGGCATTCATGCTGGCTTCCTTGCAAGCTCTCGATACCACGCTGCGCAGCCGGGGTGCCAGCCTCATCCCCTGTTTTGGCGAACCTCAGGCCGAAATTCCCCGCCTGGCCCGTGAACTGGCGGTTTCTGCCGTTTATGCCAACCACGATTACGAACCCGCTGCCATTGCGCGCGATCATCAGGTCTCCCAAGCCCTGAACGCCCAGGATTGTGGCTTGCGCACCTTCAAAGACCAGGTCATTTTTGAATACAGCGAGGTGATGACCCAGGCCGCAACGGCGTTTGGCGTGTTCACACCCTACAAAAACGCCTGGCTTAAACGACTAAAAGCCGCAGACCTGGCGCCCTGGGACACGCAATCCAACCGCCATCACCTGGCAAAGCATGCAGCCGCTGCCCTGCCCTCGCTGGCTCAGTTAGGGTTTGCCGCGCACGACCCATCGGAGTTGAAAATACCCACCGGGGCAGGGGGTGCGCAGGCCTTGTTCGCAGACTTCACCGCCCGCATTGAGCATTACGCGGATCGACGTGATTTTCCGGCCACCAAAGGTCCTTCGTATCTTTCGGCCCACCTGCGTTTTGGCACCTTGTCGATTCGCCAATTGGTGGCCTTTGCACATCAAACTCCGGGGCGCGGTGCCCAAATTTGGTTGTCTGAGCTGATTTGGCGCGATTTTTACCAAATGATTTTGTGGCACCACCCCCATGTGGTTAAAGGTGCTTTCAAACCGGCCTTCGATGCCCTGGTTTGGGACGACGCCAACGATTTGTTTAGCGCCTGGTGCCAGGGGCAAACAGGTTATCCGCTCGTCGACGCTGCGATGCGCCAGCTCAACCAAAGCGGTTACATGCACAACCGGTTGCGTATGGTGACAGCTTCGTTTTTGACCAAAGATTTGGGTATTGACTGGCGCTTGGGCGAGGCCTATTTTGCTGACCAGCTGATCGACTTCGACCTCTCGGCCAACAATGGCGGCTGGCAATGGGCGGCTTCGACCGGTTGCGATGCCCAGCCCTGGTTTCGCATCTTCAACCCGGTGACCCAATCCGAAAAATTTGATGCGGCCGGCAAGTTCATCCGGCGGTATGTGCCCGAACTAACCCGGGTGCCTGACAAGCTCATCCACGCGCCTTGGCTGATGAGTGCAGACGTACAGCAGGCGCTGGGCATCAAGCTGGGCCGCGACTATCCACTGCCGGTCGTTGACCATGCCATCGCCAGAGCCCGCACGTTAGCCCGCTTTGGCCAATTGCGGGCTGGAGCCACCACTGAAACCGTGACCTAAGGCCGACTTTCTGAATACCCTGCAAGCAGGGCATTCTCAAGAACCTTAACCGGCCAAACCCACATAGACGTTCTGCACGTCGTCGTTGCCATCAATGGCTGCCAAAAAGGCCTCCACCTCTTCCAGATGCTCGGCGCTCAAACTGGCCGGATCCACCGGGTTTTTGGGCCGGTAACCCAGTTTGGCAGACATCACTTTAAAGCCATGTGTAGGCAAGGCACGGCTGACCAAATCGAGGTCGCCTGCATCGGTCAAAAACAGGGTGCTGCCTGATTCTTCGCCGGCTTCGAAATCCTGGGCGCCCGCTTCAATGGCGGCCGTCTCGGCATCAGCACCCGCTGCCAGGGGTTCTGCTTCAATCAGGCCCAGGTGGTTGAAATCCCAGGCAACAGAGCCCGACGTGCCCAACTGCCCTTTGCGAAACAGCACCCGCATCTGGGGCGCTGTGCGGTTCACGTTGTCGGTCAGGCATTCGACCATCACCGCACCTGGTGCGGCGCAAAACCCTCATACATCACCTGCTCAAAATGCACGGTTTCGCCCGTCAGGCCGGCACCTTTCTTGATGGCGCGTTCCAGCGTCTCTTTGGGCATCGATACCTTTCGGGCCTGCTCCACCACCAGCCG
>JANOVW010000212.1:0-2528 GCA_031417575.1 Rhodoferax sp.
CCTCATTCATCATGCATCTGTCTCATGTGGTCATTTATTATTTATTGAGACTACACAATAAAAAAACGCCAATTATTCACATATTAATTGCATTATTAGATATATTATATATATCAAAATAAAGCTAAATATAGTCAAATAATCTGTATAAATAATAAATTTTGCATTATTTTTACGCCTGTTATCCCCGTGGGGGATAGAAAAAGGAAGGCCGGCGACAACGCGCCGGCCTTCGTCGGGCCTGCTACGGTCAGCTGCTTTGCTGAATACCGCTCAAAACCCAGCCGCCATTGCCGCTGCGTGGCTTCTCAAAGTGCCAGGTTTCGTCAAACGATTCATTGGCTTCTTCGGCGCTGATATTGAGCATGCCGGTGAAGCGGACACTGACGACATACTGCATAGCGCCTTCTTCCACATCGACAACCTTGGCATCCAGCTGGATGACATCGGTTTTCTGTGGGGTTGCGCCCCGCTCTGAAAGGTCCATCTTCAGTTCGGCAAACATTTGCGGCGTGGTGAACTGGCTGATGTCGTCCAGGTTTCCGGCGTCGTTGGCAGCTTGCAGGCGAATGAAGTTGACTTTGGCATTGCGCTCAAAACCTGCAACGTCAAAATCTGCTGGCCAAGGCGTGCGCGTGGCGGTATCGGCCGACATGCCAGACCCGATGGATGAGCCAATCGCAGAACCAATGGCCGAGCCGCTTGCGGCACTGCCAACGGCTGGCACAGCTGTGCGGTTCGTCTGGTTGTCTTGTGGCATCTCGACGCGGTAAGCGGGCGACTGGTTGCCGCCTTGTGGGCGGTTGCCCAAGGTGGCCAACGCGGGTTGCATGCCGCCTGATGCCGTACCGCCCTGCTGTGCGGCGGCCCGCTTGCGCAAGAAGAAGCCAATCGCCGCCATGACGGCCACAGCCAACAGGCCCATCATGACCATGGACGCGAGCTCACCGCCAAAACCCAGGCTGGATGCCAGGGCCGCAATACCCAAGCCAGCCGCCAGGCCGGCGACGGGGCCCATCCATGAGCGCGAAGGCGCGGCTGCGGCACCTGCTGCACCAGCGGCGGGCGCGGCAGCGGCTGATTGGGCTGGCGTGCCCGGTGCCTTGTCAGCGGTAGCCTGGCGCTGCGTGCCCACCGATTTGCCGGAACCGACGCGTTTGGCCGCTTCGGCATCAATGGCGAGGCCCGACAGGCCCACGCCAAATACGATGGCCATGATGGAAAGAATTTTTTTCAATGTGAACTCCTGGTTAAAAAATAGTTGAAACGATGTCATTCGGGGTAGCCCGGAATCAAGCGGATGAACGCGATGTGTAGATTAGGCGTTATTGACATTCTAAAAAAGCAGTGTTTTAAAGAGTTTTAGTTCGCAAAAATAGGATTATTTGGTGTTTGGTATTTGGCGCTGTGCTGGCCTCACGCTGCGCCGCCAAGCCGGCCACGGCGTTTGCGGTGAATGCGCCACCGCCACACCAGTTTGACACTGGCATACCCCAGCGCCGCACCGCCCACGGCAAACAGGCCCATGCCGGTTACGGTTGGCCAACCATACTGCTCGAACCAGGTGCCAAAACCGGCGCCACTGGGTACAGCGCCGTGCAGCGGCTCGCCGATAACCAGCGCGCCCAACTGGTAGGCCAGCCACAGCCAGAACCCGACCGTGAAAGGATTGGTCACCATCGTCATGGCGGCAGCCACCGGAATATTGGCGCGCCACCAGGTGCAATGAGCTGCCGCCACGATGATTTGTGCGAACGGAATAACAAAGGCCCAAAAGGAACCCACCGCAACACCCCGCGCGACCGCCTCGCGGTGCCCGCGCCACAGCCTGGGGTCGCGCAGGCGCCCGGCAACCGGTTTGAGCCAGGGATGCCCGGCCAACGCATCTTGCGTCGGTATCGAACTGCGGAACCGTTCGGTCCAGTGCTGGCGGGCTTGGGGCATTTGCGAGGCGGCTTGGTAAAGAAGATGCCGCGATAGTGGCACGCCCTGCCCGCCCAGGCCAGCAGGAGAATCCTTGTGGTAACTCTTGTTTTTACGAAGCAAAAATACCAAAATAGATTATTAAAAACTGACTTCAAATTTACACTAGCGGCTGGTTAAGGCGTGGCTGGCAGGTTTGTCAGCTAGCCGCCGGCCAGTTTTGAAACACCACCCTTTTATTGCTGCTTAATGGAAACAATTGCTCCCCTTTGGTTATGGGTCACCTTCGTGGTGATCGTGCTTTTTTCTTTGTTTATCGACTTCGTCGTTCTCAACAAACAAGGGGCGAAAGACGTTGGTGTACGGGAGGCCTGGAATTGGTCGCTGGTCTGGATCGGTCTGAGCTTTCTGTTCAACGGCCTGTTTTGGTGGGCCGTCAAAGACAGTACGGGTTCGGCGGACATGGCCAATACCAAATCGCTTGAATTCCTGACCGGTTACCTCATCGAAAAATCATTGGCGGTCGACAATATTTTTGTCTTCCTGCTGATCTTCACCTACTTTGCCGTGCCCTCGCAATACCAAAAACGGGTGCTGATGATCGG
>JANOVW010000213.1:0-16984 GCA_031417575.1 Rhodoferax sp.
CGGTAACGTTCCAGCGGATAGGCAGACAAACCCCGGTCGGTGCGCATTTTGTCGGCCGCCGCACCCAGGTCGGGTGCACTGTCGACCAACGTACCGTCCAGATCAAACAAAACGGCCTGGATTTTTTCAAACATGTCTAAGTATTGTTTTGCTGAAGGATAGGAACTGCCTTGGCCACACCATTCAGGCTTTGGCAGCACCCGTAGCGGAAGGCCGTCGGGTTGCAAACAGGTAATTCACGCTGGTGTCGGCGCTGAGCCAATAGCGTCGCGTGACAGGGTTGTGCTCCAGGCCACGGGTTTGCTGCAGGTCCAGGTCCGCTCCACGACACCAGGCGGCCAATTCACTAGGCCGGATCATTTTGGCGTATTCATGGGTGCCTTTGGGCAGCAGATTCAACACATATTCGGCCCCAACAATGGCAAACAGAAAGGCCTTGGGGTTGCGGTTGATCGTAGAAAAAAACACCCAGCCACCGGGCTTGACTAAGGCGGCGCAGGCCCGAACGATGGAGGAAGGATCGGGCACGTGCTCCAGCATTTCCATGCAAGTCACCACATCAAACGTAGCGGGGCGCTCAACCGCCAAAGCCTCGGCGCTGATTTCCCGGTAGTCCACGCCCGTGGTTTCGGCCTCCAGCGCGTGAAGTTGGGCCACCTTCAAGGGTTTGGCCGCGAGGTCAATACCCAACACCTGCGCCCCCTGGCGCGCCATGGCGTCCGCCAATATGCCGCCGCCACAGCCAACATCCAGCACCTGCTGACCCTTCAAGGTACACAGGCTTGATATCCATTGCAACCGCAACGGGTTGATTTGGTGCAAGGGGCGGAATTCGCCGTTCTCATCCCACCAGCGGTGCGCCAAGTCTGAAAATTTGGCCAGTTCAGCCGGGTCTGCGTTCAAAGTCGTCATGAACAGATTGTCTGGCAATCAGGGCAAAGAATTTCCAAAAACCGCAGGAATAACTTTTTTGCAGATCACTGCTGATCGGTGTGAAATGCCGCATCAGGTAAAAAGGCATAAAAAAACCCCGCCAGAGCGGGGTTTTTTGAGGCAACCCGAGGGCTGCCGATTGATGAAGCGTTAACCCAACCTTGACGGCTGGATTGGCCGCTTACCAGATTACTTGTTGGCGCGGGTACCAACCACTTCGATCTCGACGCGGCGGTTTTTGGCGCGGCCTTCAGAGGTCTTGTTGTCAGCAACAGGTTGCTTCTCGCCCTTGCCTTCGGTGTAGATGCGGTTTTTCTCGATGCCCTTGGACACCAAGTAGGCCTTGACGGCTTCCGAACGCTTGACCGACAGCTTCTGGTTGTAAGCGTCGCCACCCACAGCGTCAGTGTGGCCAACGCCAATCACGACTTCCAGGTTGATGCCTTTGACTTTGCCAGCCAGGTCGTCCAACTTGGCTTTGCCTTCTGGTTTGACAACGGATTTGTCAAAGTCAAAAAACGCGTCAGCAGCGTAGGTAACCTTGGTGGCAGCAGCTGGTGCGGGTGCAGGGGCGGGTGCAGCGGGTGCGGGAGCAGCAGCAGCAGGAGCTGGTGCAGCAGGCGCAGCGGTGCTAGCAGCAGGTGCAGCGGGAGCAGCAACTGGTGCTGGTGCCGGAGCAGGCGCAGCGGCGGCAGCGCGGGGTGCAACGATGGCACCGTCACAACCGACGGCAGCGGTGGCAGGCGTCCAGTTGGCATCACGCCAGCACAGATCACCGGCGGCGTTTTTCCAGACCAAAGCGCCAGCGGCATTGCGCCAGTTGTCAACAGTTTGTGCACCGGATGCGGTTGCGAGTGCTGCGGTTGCAATCAGCATTGCCACTTTGTTCAATTTCTTCATGGTTCTCCTCTTTGGGGAAGGCCGCAGCAGCGCTGCGATTAATTAGACGTTCCAGATGACCATCATCTGATGCGGTCAGGCCATTGTGCCACACACAAACCTGCTATCAAGCCTACACACGCCGCTCACTTGTCAGACAAAGCCGCATATTCGCCCTAAGTGTTGCGGCAGAGCGACATGCCCTTGACCCTAAAATGCGCCCTTCCCTGCTTTGCACAGGCCTGAAGCCACTGTTGGTGTCAGGCAACATCCGCTCGCTTCATGACCCAGTTTGCCAAAGAAACCCTGCCCATCAGCCTTGAAGAGGAGATGCGCCGCAGTTACCTTGATTACGCCATGAGTGTGATCGTCGGGCGTGCCTTGCCCGATGCGCGGGACGGCCTGAAGCCCGTACACCGGCGCGTGTTGTTTGCCATGCATGAGCTGAGCAACGACTGGAACCGCCCGTACAAAAAATCGGCCCGTATTGTGGGCGATGTAATCGGCAAATACCACCCGCATGGTGACAGTGCGGTATACGAAACCATTGTGCGCATGGCGCAAGATTTCTCGTTGCGACACATGCTGGTGGACGGCCAGGGCAACTTCGGTTCAGTCGATGGCGACAACGCTGCTGCGATGCGTTATACCGAAATCCGCATGTCCAAAATCGCCCACGAGTTGCTGGCCGATCTGGAAAAAGAAACGGTCGATTTCGGCCCCAATTACGACGGCAGCGAGAAAGAGCCGCTGGTGATGCCGGCGCGGTTCCCCAATTTGTTGGTGAACGGCTCGTCTGGCATTGCGGTGGGCATGGCCACCAACATCCCGCCGCACAACCTGAATGAAGTGATCGATGCCTGCCTGCATTTGCTGATCAATCCGGCGGCCAGCATTGACGAGCTGATGGAGATCATCCCGGCACCCGATTTTCCCACGGCCGGCATCATTTACGGCATCAACGGCGTCAAAGACGGCTACCGCACGGGCCGGGGCCGCGTGGTGATGCGCGCCAAATGCCATTTTGAAGACATCGACAAAGGCCAGCGTCAATCCATCATCGTGGATGAACTGCCCTACCAGGTCAACAAAAAGACGCTGCAAGAGCGCATGGCCGAGCTGGTACACGAGAAGAAGATCGAGGGCATCAGCCACATTCAGGACGAGAGCGACAAGAGCGGCATGCGCCTGGTGATTGAGCTCAAACGTGGCGAAGTACCCGAAGTGGTGCTGAACAACCTGTACAAACAAACGCAGTTGCAAGACACCTTTGGCATCAACATGGTGGCCCTGATCAACGGGCAGCCCAAGTTGTGCAATTTGAAGGACTTGCTGGAAGTCTTTTTGGAGCACCGCCGCGAGGTGGTAACCCGCCGCACCATCTTCAATCTGCGCAAGGCGCGCGAGCGCGGCCATGTGCTGGAGGGCCTGGCCGTAGCGCTGGCGAATATCGATGAGTTCATCGCAATCATCCGCAACGCGCCCACGCCGCCGGTGGCCAAAGCCGAGCTGATGACCAAGGCCTGGGACAGCGCCCTGGTCCGCGAAATGCTCACCCGCGTCCGCGCCGATGGTGGTGTGGTGAACGCCGATGACTACCGCCCTGATGGCCTGGAAAAAGACCTGGGCATGGGCAAAGACGGCCTTTACCGCTTGTCAGACACGCAGGCGCATGAGATTTTGCAGATGCGTTTGCAGCGCCTCACTGGCCTGGAGCAAGACAAGATCGTTGCCGAATACAAAGAGGTGATGGGCGAGATCGAGGACTTGCTGGACATTCTGGCCAAGCCCCAGCGCGTCTCGACCATCATCAAAGAAGAGCTGACCGCCATCAAGACCGAGTTTGGCCAAACCAAGCTGGGTGCAAGGCGCAGCCTGGTGGAACACAGCTCGTTCGATTTGTCGACCGAAGACCTGATCACCCCAACCGACATGGTGGTGACCTTGAGCCACAGTGGCTACATCAAGAGCCAGCCCCTGAGCGAATACCGTGCCCAAAAGCGTGGCGGCCGCGGCAAACAGGCCACAGCCACCAAAGAGGACGATTGGGTCGACCAGCTCTTCATTGCCAACACGCACGACTACATTTTGTGTTTCTCCAACCGGGGCCGGTTGTATTGGCTCAAGGTGTGGGAGGTGCCACAGGGTTCACGTGGCTCACGCGGGCGGCCCATCGTCAATATGTTTCCGCTGCAAGATGGCGAAAAAATAACTGTGGTGCTGCCGCTCACGGGCGACAAACGCAGTTTTCCGGCATCGGCCTATGTGTTCATGGGCACTTCGATGGGCACCGTCAAAAAGACCTCGCTGGATGAATTCTCCAACCCGCGCAAGGCCGGCATCATCGCGGTAGACCTGGACCCGGGCGACTTCCTCATCGGCGCTTCACTCACCGACGGCACCCACGACGTGATGCTCTTCAGTGACGGCGGCAAGGCGGTGCGCTTTGACGAGAACGACGTGCGCCCCATGGGCCGCAACGCGCGCGGCGTACGCGGCATGATGCTGGAAGACGGCCAGACCGTGATCGCCATGCTGGTAGCTGAAGACGAACAACAAAGTGTGCTGACCGCCACTGAAAACGGCTACGGCAAACGCACCAACATCAACGAATACACCCGCCACGGGCGCGGCACCAAAGGCATGATCGCCATTCAGCAATCCGAGCGCAACGGCAAAGTAGTAGCCGCGACCTTGGTGCATGTCGATGACGAGATCATGCTCATCACTGACAAGGGCGTGCTGGTACGCACCCGCGTGGCCGAAATCCGGGAAATGGGCCGTGCCACGCAGGGCGTTACCCTGATCGGGCTGGATGATGGCTCGCGTCTTTCAGGTTTGCAGCGCATTGTTGAAAATGATGCGAATGGCGAGGCAAATGGCGTGGCGAATGGCGATACAAATGGTGACGTGAACGGCGACAAACCCGCTGGCGCAGCAGCCGATGTGGGTAATGCCACACCTGACGGCACTAGCGGGCAAGCGCCAGAAACGGGTGCGCCCGGGACCGACGGCGGCAGCGATACAAACGAAGACAAATAGTAAAATTTCTCTTTTTAATAAAATTTCATATATAAAATAGTAATTACTACTACTATTTATATAGCTTATTGTGCAATTGTTTCCTGAACAAAACTTGTTTTTTTATTGAAGCGATTTTTAAAAATAGTTTCTACGGCGTTTGTCAGTAAATTTTACCTATCAACCTATGCCCGCTACTGAAGCCAACAGCCTGGACGCCTTGCGTTTCCAGATCGATGCCATGGACAAACAGCTGATTGGGCTGTTGAACCAACGCGCCGTGTTGGCCCAGCACGTGGGTGATATCAAACGCGCAGAAGGTTCGCCGTTTTATCGGCCCGATCGCGCCTTGCAAGTGATCGAACGGGTGCAAAAAAGCAACCAGGGCCCGCTGCTGAACCGCCATGTCGACACCATTTGGCGCGAAATCATGTCGGCCTGCCTGGCCCTGGAATCACCCCAACGCGTGGCCGTTCTGGGGCCTGCGGGCACTTTCTGTGAGCAGGCCGGTTTGCAGTATTTCGGCAGCGCTGTAGAGCTGGTGTATTGCGCCAATTTTGATGAAGTGTTCCACGCCACCGAAGCCGGGCGCGCCCAATATGGCGTGGTGGGTGTAGAGAGTTCCGCCGAAGGCGTTGTGACGCGTTCGCTTGATCTGTTCTTGCGTACGCCGACGCAAATGGTTGGCGAAGTCAGCCTGATGGTGCGGCATAACCTGTTGCGCTTGTCCAACTCGCTCGAGGGCATTGAAGTGGTGATGGCGCATCCGCAGGCGCTGGCGCAGTGCCAGGCGTGGCTCTCCAAAAACCTGCCAAACGCCGAGCGGCGCGCCGTTTCCAGCAACGCTGAAGGCGCCCGCCAGGCCGCCACCAACCCCGGCTTCGCTGCACTCGCCAGCGACCGTGCCGCCAGTCAATTTGGTTTGTATATTGCAGTACCAGCGGTGCAAGATGACGCCCACAACCGCACACGTTTTGCGGTTATTTGCCTGCCCGAAACACTGTCAACACCGCCCGCTACGGGTAAAGATTGCACCAGTGTGGTGGTGTCTGTGCCCAATCGCCCCGGTGCCCTGCATGATTTGTTGATTCCGTTGAAGGAACACGGTGTATCGATGACCCGCTTTGAGTCACGTCCGGCGCGCACGGGTGAGTGGGAATACTATTTTTATATTGACATTGAAGGTCATCCCAGCCAAGCCAATGTCGCCAGCGCCCTGCTGGGCTTGCAAGCCACCTGTGCCTTCTACAAGGTCATCGGCACCTACCCAATCAGTAAATGATGCCCCCACGCTCCCGCACTTCGTGTCGTCGCTGCCCCCCAAGGGGGCTAATTTTTCTTGGGGCGGCCCGGCGAAAAATTGCCCGCGTACGTTTATTTGGAACTGACGATGTTTGAACAATTGGGCCTGATTGGCTGCGGTTTGATGGGCGGTTCGTTCGCCTTGGCGATGAAACGGGCTGGCCTGGTCAAACGCGTGGTGGGCTACAGCAAGTCGCCATCCACCACCGAACGCGCCCGGCAAATGGGGGTAATCGATGTCGAGGCGCCATCGGCACTGTTGGCGGTTTCCGGGGCTGACATCGTGATGATTGCGGTACCGGTGTCTGCCACCGAAGCCACCTTCAAGGCCATCAAACACCTGGTTCGCCCCGACACCTTGTTGATGGATTTGGGTTCCACCAAGCGCGAAGTGGTTGATGCCAGCCGCCGCGTTTTGCGCGAACAGGTGGGCTGCTTCGTGCCCGCGCACCCGGTGGCGGGCAAAGAAGTGTCCGGCGTAGAGCATGCCGATGCCGATTTATATGCCGGCAAACAGGTCATCCTGACACCCATCGAACGAACCAACCCGGTTCAGTTGCAAAAGGCCTTTGAATTGTGGTCTGCGTTGGGCTGCAAAGTCAAAAAAATGTCACCCGAGGCGCATGATGCGGCTTTTGCCGCCGTCAGCCACCTGCCGCACCTGGTTTCGTTCGCGTTGATGAACGCCATTGCCGGGCAACCAGCGGGGCAAGAGTACCTGACCCTGGCCGGCCCGGGGTTTCGGGATTTCACCCGCATTGCTGCCAGCGACCCCGCCATTTGGCGCGACATCCTGATCTCCAACCGTGAAGAATTACTGGCTCAATCCAAACTTTTTCAGCGCAACCTTCAGGCACTTGAACTGATGATCGCCAGTGGCAATGCCGAAGCCCTCGAAGGCCTCATTGATCAGGCCAGCGCCACCCGTGCCAACTGGACCATGACTGCCACCAAACAGCGCTGAGCGCTGGGGCGGCGAAGCGTTCGGCTATCCCATTCGATGTATTCCATCCCGTTCCTCGACCTCCCGGCGCTGTGCGGCGCTTCGGGCACTGTGCATTTGCCAGGCTCCAAAAGTATTTCCAACCGGGTTTTGTTGCTGGCCGCTTTGTGCGAAGGCACAACCGTGTTGCATGACGTGCTTGAATCTGACGACACGCGTGTGATGCTCGATGCCATTCAACAGCTGGGTTGCCGGGTCACTGAATCAGGGCGATCCATCACCATCCAGGGTTTGGCCGGAAAAATCACCAAACCCGACGCACACCTGTTTATGGGCAACGCCGGAACAGCCATGCGCCCCCTCACAGCCGCCTTGGCCGTATTGGGCGGAGATTTTGAGCTACGCGGCGTGCCCCGCATGCACGAGCGGCCCATCCGAGACCTGGTAGACGCGCTCAAACCATTGGGTTGCCACATCGACTACCTGGAAAACGAAGGTTATCCGCCATTGCGCATTGGCCGGCCTGATTTGCAGCTGCAAGCGCCCATTAAAGTTCGCGGCGATGTCTCCAGCCAGTTTCTCACGGCCTTGCTGATGGCCTTGCCTTTGGTTGCCCCCACGCTCCCGCACTTCGTGTCGTCGCTGCCCCCCGAGGGGGTCGTCCCGGCTAGGGGCGGCCCGTCGCCGGGCGAGGTTATCGTTATTGAGGTTGAGGGAGAACTCATCTCCAAACCGTACATCGAAATCACCTTGAATCTGCTGGCCCGCTTCGGTGTTGAAATTCAACGTGAAGGGTGGCAAAAGTTCATCATTCCGGCAGGTTCAAAACTCACCTCACCAGGCGAATTGCATGTCGAAGCAGATGCCTCTTCCGCTAGCTATTTCATAGCTATTGGTGCAATTGCTACGAGGACAAAAGGTTCAAATTCCTTAAGGATTGAAGGCGTAGGACTGAATTCGATACAGGGCGATATTCGGTTTGTGGACGCAGCCCGAAGCATGGGCGCAAGCGTCACGGGTGGTGCCAATTGGCTGGAGGTTTCAAACGGCACCTGGCCGCTCATCGCCATTGACCTCGATTGCAACCACATCCCCGATGCAGCGATGACATTGGCCATGATGGCGCTGTACGCCGATGGCACCACCACTTTGCGCAATATCGCGAGTTGGCGGGTGAAGGAAACCGACCGAATTGCCGCCATGGCTTGCGAGCTGCGCAAACTGGGTGCTCAGGTCGGCGAAGGTGTCGACTTCATTCGCATCACCCCGCCCACGACCTGGAAACCAGCCGTCATCCATACCTACGACGACCACCGGATGGCCATGTGTTTCTCGTTGGCCAGTTTCAACCCAGCCCCATGCCCGGTTCGCATTCTGGAACCCCAATGCGTCGCCAAGACGTTTCCGGACTATTTTGAAACCTTTTTTTCAGTCGTAAAAGCCAGGCTTGAAGAGATTCCAGTCATTTGTATAGATGGGCCAACGGCGTCGGGCAAAGGTACCTTGGCCACCGTTTTGGCCCGCCGTCTGGGTTATGGCCTGCTGGATTCCGGCTCGCTGTACCGGGCCTGTGCCTTGGCTGCACAAGGCGCTGGCCTGACACTTGGGGCGGAACACGAACCCGAGATCGCGCACCTGGCAAAACACATGGATTTGCGGTTTGTCGAAGGCCGGGTGCTGCTGGATCAGCGGGACGTAACGGACGCCATTCGCACGGAAACCGCGGGCATGAATGCTTCCAAAGTGTCGGCCTTGCCTCAGGTTCGCACCGCCATGATTGCGCTGCAGCACAGCTTTCAGAGGCTTCCGGGTTTGGTCGCCGATGGACGCGACATGGGCACCGTCATTTTTCCGCGTTCACCGCTCAAGGTATTTCTCACGGCCAGCGCGGAAAAACGGGCTGAAAGACGCCATAAACAATTGATTTCAAAGGGAATTTCGGCTACACTCCCATCTCTTCGCGCGGATTTGGAGGCGCGCGATGCACGGGATTCATCCCGTGCAGTCGCACCTCTCAAGCCCGCAGAAGATGCCCTGTTGCTGGACAACTCGGAAATGACGGTTGAAGAATCTGTCGACTCCGTGTTGGACTGGTGGCAAGGCAGGCAACCGTTTCTGGCTCAGGCCAGGCATGGCGAATTAGGCTCTTAAAAGCCGAAAACGGCCCCCGTTTGCATCAATGCGCCGCATCAGGTGTGCGCAGATGGGGATCAACAACCTGTCGTGGACTTGTTCCGCGTCCAACCCGCAACCTGAACCGTTGCACACAAAATGTCTGAATCTTTCGCAGCCCTCTTTGAAGAATCCCAAAAACGTTCCGAGACCCGTATCGGTGAAGTTGTCACCGCCGAGGTGGTCCGCATCGAGCACAACTTCGTCGTTGTCAATGCCGGCCTGAAATCCGAGGCCTATGTGCCTTTGTCAGAATTCAAGACCGACCAAGGTGCCCTGGAAGTGCAAGTCGGCGAGTTTGTGTCGGTCGCCATTGTGGCCATGGAAAACGGCTACGGCGACACCATTGTCAGCCGCGATACTGCCAAGCGTTTGGCTTCCTGGATGAGCCTGGAGAAATCGCTCGAATCCGGCGAATTTGTTACCGGCACCACCAGCGGCAAAGTCAAAGGCGGCCTGACCGTTTTGGTCAATGGCATCCGCGCTTTCCTGCCCGGTTCGTTGGTCGACACACGCCCCACCAAAGACCTTACCCCTTACGAAAACAAGACCCTCGAGTTCAAGGTCATCAAGCTGGACCGCAAGCGCAACAACGTGGTCTTGTCACGCCGTGCCGTGGTCGAAGCCTCGATGGGCGAAGAGCGTGCCAAGCTCATGCAGACCTTGAAAGAAGGCTCGATTGTTCAAGGTGTCGTGAAAAACATCACCGAATACGGCGCTTTTGTGGATCTGGGCGGTATCGATGGCCTGTTGCACATCACCGACATGGCCTGGCGCCGTGTACGTCACCCGTCTGAAGTGGTGACCGCCGGCCAGGAAATCACCGCCAAGATCCTGAAATTCGACACCGAGAAAAATCGCGTGTCGTTGGGTCTGAAACAAATGGGCGACGACCCGTGGATGGGCGTGAACCGCCGCTACCCACAGGGCACGCGCATGTTTGGCAAGATCACCAACATCGCCGACTACGGTGCATTTGTCGAACTCGAACCCGGCATCGAAGGCTTGGTGCACGTTTCCGAAATGGATTGGACGAACAAAAACATTGCCCCGTCCAAACTGGTCGCCTTGGGCGACGAAGTCGAAGTCATGGTTTTGGAGATCGACGAAGACAAGCGCCGCATCTCTTTGGGCATGAAGCAATGCCGTGCCAACCCGTGGCAAGAATTTGCCCAAAACACCAAACGCGGCGACCGCGTCAAGGGCCCGATCAAATCCATCACCGACTTCGGCGTTTTTGTCGGTCTGGCTGCTGGCATCGACGGCTTGGTGCACCTGTCTGACCTCTCCTGGAATGAAACCGGCGAAGTTGCCGTCCGCAACTACAAAAAGGGTCAGGATGTCGAGGCGCTGGTGTTGGCCGTTGACGTGGATCGCGAACGCATCTCGCTGGGTATCAAACAGCTTGATTCCGATCCGTTCACGACGTTTGTGTCGATCAATGACAAAGGTCAGATCGTCACCGGCAAAGTCAAGACCGTTGACCCCAAGGGTGCCGAGATTGATTTGGGCGACGACATCATCGGTTACCTGCGCGCCTCTGAAATCAGCCGCGATCGCGTTGAAGACGCACGCAATGTGCTCAAAGAAGGTGATGAAGTGACCGCTGTGGTGGTTAACGTGGATCGCAAGACCCGCAACATCCAGTTGTCAATCAAGGCCAAAGATGCTGCCGATCAAAACGAAGCCATGGCCACCCTGAGTGCCCAGTCGGCGCGTGAGAACGCCGGCACTACCAGTCTGGGAGCCCTGTTGCGCGCCAAGCTCGACAACAACAACTGATCGCTTAGTCAACCGGCAATCCTCTCCCATGACGCGCTCTGATCTGGTTGAAGAACTGGCCGGTCGTTTTCCGCAGCTGACCCATCGCGATACAGAATACGCCGTCAAGGCGATTCTGGACGCGATGAACGATGCTCTGGTCAAAGGCCATCGGATCGAAGTGCGGGGGTTTGGCAGCTTCTCGGTGAATCGCAGGCCGCCACGTATTGGGCGCAACCCGCGCAGTGGCGAAAGTGTTGAAATCCCCGAGAAGCGGGTACCGCACTTCAAGCCAGGAAAGGCCTTGCGTGAGTCAGTGGATGCCCGAACCCTGGAAATGGAATCCGGCAATGGCGAGTGAACACACGCTTGAGAAACGTCCTGCGACACACTCATGAGAACTAAAATGGCGCCATTGACGGAGGGTTGATGAAGCAATTAGGTTGGGTATTGAAATGGCTGCTTTATGGAGCCATTTTTTTTACCTGTTTCGCGTTTGCATTGAATAACCAGCAAGATGCCGTCTTGCGGTTTTTTTTCGGCAGCCAACTTCAATTGCCCATGGTGTTGATTGTCCTGGCCGCATTCACTGCTGGCATGGCATTTGGCGCCTTGGCCATGGTGCCCCGCTGGTGGCGTCAGCGCGGTAAAGCCATCAAAGCCGAACAAGCCATTCCGCCAGCGTCTGAACCTGCAAGCCATGGCGTTTGATGTCACCTGGATCCTGATCGGGCTGCCGCTGGCTTTCGGCCTGGGGTGGCTGGCTTCGCGGCTCGACATTCGCCAGATGCGCATTGAAAACCGGCGTGCCCCCAAAGCCTACTTTAGGGGTTTGAATTTCCTGCTGAACGAGCAGCAAGATCAGGCGATCGATGCTTTTATTGAGGCCGTACAAAACGACCCGGATACCTCTGAGTTGCACTTTGCGCTGGGCAATCTGTTTCGCAGGCGCGGTGAATATGAGCGTGCGGTGCGCGTCCACGAGCACCTGCTTTCCAGGGCAGATCTCACACAACGAGATCGTCACCGGGCTCAGCATGCTCTTGCCATGGATTTCCTCAAAGCCGGCCTGCTGGATCGGGCGGAGGCAGCCCTGTTGCAACTGGAAGGCACCGAATTTCAGGAGCAGGCCCGCTTGGCATTGCTGGCCAACTATGAACGCTCGCGTGATTGGGTAGATGCCGCAAAGATGGCACATAAGCTTGAATCAGGTCAACAGGGAAGTTTTTCGTCACGTTTGGCCCACTACTTGTGCGAACAGGCCGAAGCATCGTCATCAAAAAGCCAACCCGATCAAGCCAAAGTGCTACTGCAGGAAGCGATAAAAATCGCTCCCAACGCACCCCGTCCCCGTATTGAACTGGCTCGTTTGTATGGCCGTGAAGAAAACAGTAGCCAGGCTTTTTCAATTTTGAATGAAGCGCTCGATGCAGCCCCCCAAGCGACGCCTTTGTTTGCCGATTTGCTGGTCGTGCATGCCATTGCCTCTGGGCAGATGACGCTTGCCAAAGCCCGGCTGGCTGCAAGTTACGAACTGTCGCCCTCGCTGGATGTCCTGGAGGCGATGGTCAAAGTGGATCAAGCCATGGAGCCAGAACCCGACTCGACCGGTGCAACCGCCCGCGACTGGTATGTGCGCCATCTGGAGCGCGAACCCTCCCTGGTGGCAGCCGCAAAATGGATCGCGGGTGAAAAACTGGAACATGAGCAATTTCACCCACTGGTGCAACGGGCCCTGGATCAGGCCGTGAAACCACTCACCCGTTACCGCTGTGCAGCGTGCGGATTCGAAGCCAAACAACACTTTTGGCAGTGTCCGGGCTGCCAGGCATGGGACAGCTACCCGGCTCGTCGGGTTGAGGAGTTGTAGGACATGTGGCAAGAACAGGTAGCGCACTAAAACTCTGGACAATCAAGACCATGTTGGTATCCCCTGAAACCCTTTCCCAAGCCCGCGTACTGGTCGTGGGCGATGTCATGCTGGATCGCTACTGGTTCGGCGCAGTTGACCGGATTTCGCCGGAGGCACCCGTTCCTGTGGTGCGGGTAACCCGGGAAGAAGAACGCATCGGCGCTGCGGCCAACGTTGCCTTCAACATTGTGACGCTGGGCGCCCAAGCTTCCTTGTTGACAGTGGTGGGGGAAGATGATGCCAGTCACAAACTTGAAGCGCTGGTGGCCAAAACCGGCATTCAGCCCCACTTTGGACGTGATGCCCAACTCAAGACGACGGTGAAATTGCGTGTCATTGGCCGACAACAGCAACTGATACGCCTGGATTTCGAGAACACGCCACAAACAGAGGTTTTGGCGAGTCAAACCACCAGCTTCAATGCCCTGATGACGAGCCACCAGGCCGTGTTGTTTTCGGATTACGGCAAGGGTGGACTTGCCCACGTGAGTGACATGATTGAAGCCGCCAAAACAAACGGCAAAGCCATTTTGATCGACCCCAAGGGCAGTGATTTTTCGCGTTACCGCGGCGCTACGGTCATCACACCGAACCGGGCAGAATTGCAGCAAGTTATTGGCCCCTGGAGGGATGATGTGCATTTGCTTGAGCTTGTGCAAAACCTGCGCGAAGCCTGCGGCCTGAAAGCCATTTTGGTGACCCGAAGTGAAGAAGGAATGACCCTGTTTGACGCCCAAGGCAGCGCCCATGTGAGCGCACAGGCCCGTGAGGTTTTTGACGTAACCGGCGCTGGCGACACTGTGATCGCCACACTGGCCGCATTTGTTGCCGCAGGTGTCAGCTTGCGCGATGCGTTACCGTATGCCAATCAGGCGGGCGGGATCGTCGTCGGCAAGTTCGGCACAGCCACCGTCAGTTACCGGGAGTTGTCAGAAGCCCTGAAAAACCAGGCGGCGGCTGGTATCACCCCCTAACCAGAAATATTCATGACCCGAATTGTTGTTACAGGAGCAGCTGGTTTTATCGGCAGCAATATTGTCAAAGGGCTCAACGCCCGGGGTTTTAGCGACATCATTGCGGTTGACGATTTGACCCAGGGCGACAAGTTCCGCAACTTGGTTGATTTGAAAATATCGGATTACGTCGACGCTGACACCTTTTACCAACGCTTCGAGCAGGGCGCTTTTGGGCCAGTTGAAGCGGTGTTTCACGAAGGTGCTTGCAGCGACACCATGGAGGCGAACGGCAAATACATGCTGAAAAACAACTACAGCGTGTCTTGCCAATTGTTTGAGGCCTGCCAAACGCTGGGTACCCGGCTGATTTATGCATCTTCTGCGGCCACCTATGGGGCCTCACCCGCTTTTGTTGAAATACCGGCATGCGAGCGCCCACTGAACGTCTACGGATATTCCAAGTTGCTCTTTGACCAATACCTGCGGCACCGGTTCGGCCCAGAACTGGCCAACGCCAAAACCCAGGTAGCGGGGTTTCGTTATTTCAACGTTTATGGGCCCCGTGAGCAACACAAAGGGCGCATGGCCAGTGTGGCTTATCACCAGTTTCATCAATTCCAGGCGCAAGGTACCGTGCAGCTTTTTGGCGAATACGGCGGCTATGGGCCGGGCTTGCAAGAGCGCGACTTTGTCTGGATTGATGATGTCGTGGCCGTGAATCTGTGGTTTTTTGACCATCCCTCCCAAAGTGGGCTCTTCAACTTGGGCAGCGGCAAGGCCCAACCGTTTAATGATGTTGCCTTGGCCGTGGTGAACGCCTGTCGGCGGCATCAAGGCGCTGCCCGTGTGAGCCTGCAGACCGCTGTGGCCGAAGGCCTGATCACTTACATGCCATTTCCGGACGCCCTGCGCGGCAAGTACCAGTGTCATACCCAGGCTGACTTGGGCCGACTTCGCCGGGCTGGCTACACGGACGGGTTTGCAGACGTTGCAGCGGGGGTTGATCACTACATTGATTGGCTTGCGACTCAGGGTTAAAACCAATAGCTGCCGGGTTTTGCCCGCAACAAGTCACCCGATAATCCGAATTGACGAAACGTTCGGGCCCGAACGCGTCAACCGCCAGCGCCGATTCACCGTTATGGCCTCACCCGTGACAGTTATTGACGGGGCGACGTTTATCTGAGTTTTATTAACCGAGGAGAATATTCATGATCAAAAAATTGTTGGCCGTTGCGGCCATGTGGATTGCAGCAGCGGCGTTTGCTGCGGTTGACGTTAACAAAGCGACTGCCGCCGAATTAGACGGCATCAAGGGCATTGGCCCCGGCATCTCCGGAAAAATTCTGGATGAGCGCAAAAAAGGCAACTTTAAAGACTGGAATGACTTCATCGAGCGAGTCAAGGGCGTGGGCGAAGGCAACGCCGCCAAATTTTCGGCTGAAGGCATGACGGTGGGTGGTGCCGGCTACAAGGGTGTTGCTGCTGCGCCAGCCAAGAAAGATGACAAGCCTGCCGCTGCTGCTGCCAAGAAAGACGAAAAGCCGGCAGCAGGTGCTGCCGCCAAAGATGCCAAGCCGGCCGCCGCCGCAGCAGCAACGGCTGCCGCACCCGCGTCCAAAGAGGAAAAGAAAGACCCAAAGGCTGAAGCAAAAGCCAAAGCAGATGCTGACAAGAAGGCAAAAGCTGACGAAAAAGCCAAAATGGCCGAAGAAGCCAAAGCGAAAGCTGCTGCTGATAAAAAAGCCAAAGATGCCAAGCCAATGGCTAAAGATGAAAAGAAAGACGCGAAAGCTGAGGCTGCCAAGCCAGCCGCCAGCGCTGCCAAAAAGTAACTTTCTGCTGTTGTTACAACCCCAACAAAAAACCCGCCTCGGCGGGTTTTTTGTTGGCTAAAAAATTAAAAGATTTATTGCATGCCGGCAGCAGACAAAACCGGTAAATCTTCTTGTGCGACACCTGGGCGCGAGCTGGCTGCCATTTGAGACAGGTTGGAAGGTTTTGCGACTGATGGGCCCGCAGCGTCACCATTTTCACGGCGTGCCGCTAATTCAGCCTTGGCGTTGAAACCATAAACTGGGGACGACGATGCGGCCAAAGCGAAACAAAAAACGATGGCAGCTGCGACAACTAAAGCGGTGAAAAGTAACATGGCGTGCTCCTGATTTAATGACTTTCAGTTTAGAGATGCCCTACAAAAACACATCTGTACAAAGTCACACTTTCCAACGGACATCAACAGAAATGGCAGGTTTTGTGACAAAGCTCACACTCTGCCCGTTGATTTTGCACAGCCGATTTGACCAGCATGTGACAACCCGACAACACCAACCAACCCTTCGATTTCGTTAAACCACCTGTTCAGGCACACCATAACCACCGCCGCCCAAGGTGTGAATTTCAAAAATATCGCCAGGTTCCATCTGCACTTGTCCGATATGACCCAGGTTTTCAACTTCTCCATTTGTGCGCAGGACACGATTCAGCCCAACTTCACCTGAATCCCCGCCAGCCAACCCAAATGACGGATAAATGCGGCCATTCGACAGGATGCTTGCTGTCATGGGCTCGAGGAACCGAACGCGACGTATGCCGCCGTCGCCACCCCGCCAATGGCCCTTGCCTCCCGAGCCAAGGCGAATGACATAACTTTCCAATCGCACCGGAAAACGGAATTCCAAAACTTCGGGGTCTGTCAATCGGGAGTTCGTCATATGGGCTTGAACCACACTGCATCCTGCAAAACCGCCCTGCAAGCGCCCCTCTCCGTCAAAAATGGCACCGGCGCCGGTCCCGCCAGAAATGGTCTCGTAATATTGGTACTGAGAATTACCGAAGGTGAAGTTATTCATGGAGCATTGGCTGCCCGCCATAACACCCAGCGCACCTAACAAGGCGTTGGTGATGCAACTCGATGTTTCTACATTGCCTGCGACAACCGATGCGGGCGGCCGCGGATTCAACATCGAACCCTCGGGAATGATGACCTGAATGGGTTTGAGGCAGCCCGCATTCAAGGGAATGTCATCCCCAACCAAGGCGCGAAACACGTACAAAACAGCTGCCATACAAACGGCCGTTGGCGCATTGAAATTGTTCACCTGT
>JANOVW010000214.1:0-2347 GCA_031417575.1 Rhodoferax sp.
CCTCACCAGCCAGGGGATTTATGGCGTAGCCGTGGGCGTTGTGGCAACCTTTGTTTTTCACTTTGTGCTGTTTGGTGTGATGGCCACGCGGGTTGGCCTGGGGCAGCTGTTTCTCGATATTGCGGCCAGCGTTGCCGGGCGTTATGCCGGTGGCCCGGCCAAGGTGAGCGTATTTGGCTCGGCCATGTTTGGCATGCTCAGCGGCTCGTCGGTGGCCAACGCCGTGACCGTGGGCTCGCTCACCATCCCGGCGATGATTCTTGTGGGCTACAAGCGCGAGTTCGCAGGCGCTGTGGAAGCCGCTTCTTCCACGGGCGGGCAAATCACGCCGCCTGTGCTCGGTGCGGCGGCGTTTTTGATGGTCGAATTTTTGAACGTGCCTTACCAGACCATCATCGCCGCAGCCGTTGTGCCGGCGTTCATGCATTTCTTCGGCGTGTTTATGCAGGTGCACTTCGAAGCGAAGCGTTATGGCCTGCGCGGCCTCACAGAAGAAGAAATGCCCAAACTGCGCGCGTCGTTGCGCGAGCGCTGGCCCACGCTGATCCCGCTTGTCTTGCTGGTGGCCATTCTGGTGATGGGCCGCACGCCTTACCTTGCAGCCTTTGTCGGCATGACATCGTGCGCCATCGTGGGTTTGACCACGTTGCCTTTTGGCAATTCGGCCCGCAACTGGGCCATGCTGGTGCTACAGCACGCCTTGCTGATTGCGTTGGCCTTTGTTGATTGGGGCCCGCAGAGTGCCTATATCCGCATGGGCCTGTTTGCCGTGGGCGTTTCCTTGATGCTGGCGGTTACCTGGTGGGGTGGACTGCGCGGCCGAATTGATTTCGCCGTGATTGGCGAAGCGCTGGAAACCGGCGCCAAATATGCGCTGGCCGTGGGCGCTGCTGCGGCTGCAGTCGGCCTGGTGATTGGCGTGGTAACGCTCACGGGTGTGGGCTTCAAGGTGAGCTTTATCATCACCAGTGCAGCGCAAAGTATTGCCATGGGGCTAAGCACGTTTGTACCCGCCTATTTGGCTTCGCAGCAGGGCATCATGCTGTTTGCCGCACTGTTCATGACGGCGCTGGTTTGTATTTTGATGGGCTGTGGCATACCCACCACGGCCAACTACATCATCATGGTGACGGTGGCCGCGCCAACGCTGGTACAGTTGGGCGTGGAGCCGCTGGTGGCGCACTTCTTCGTGTTTTATTACGGCGTGCTGGCCGACATCACCCCGCCGGTGGCACTGGCAGCCTATGCCGCCGCCGGGATGGCCGGAGGTGATCCGTTCAAAACCGGCAACACCGCGTTCCGCCTGGGTCTGGCCAAAGCGCTGGTGCCGTTTGTATTCGTTTTTTCACCCAGCCTGCTGCTGGTGGCAAAGGGCTTCACCTGGTACGACTTTGTGGTCACCTTCACCGGCTGTCTGCTGGGCATTACGGTGCTGGGCGCCGCTTTGAGCAAGTTTTTCCTGGTCGAAATGAAACGCTGGGAGCAGGTTCTGTGTGTGGCTGCTGCGCTGCTCATGATTGCCCCGGGGCTGATGCCCACCTTGCTGGGCGTTGCGCTTTGCGTGCCCATGCTTTTGCGCCAGTTGTCGGTTTGGCGGCTGGGCAATGGACGAGCGCAAGCGCCTTGAATATCTGCGTCGAGAGCGGCCATTCCAAGTGTCAGCGGTTGCAGTTGCCTTTTGTGGCCCACGCGGTGGCGCGTTTGCGCGCTGCGCAGTTGGCACTGCTCACCAAACCCTTCCAGGCGCGGGGCTCACGGGTCAAGCGTTGTGGCAATTGCCGCGTGGCCATCAGCCATTGCCTGTGCGCCCTTCGACCTGACGTGCCCACAAACGTCGGCATGTGTTTGATCATGACGGCCCTGGAAACACTCAAACCCAGCAACACGGGTTGGCTGGTGGCCGATGTGGTGCCAAACACCTGGGCTTTTGCCTGGGCCCGCACGGAGCCAGACCCGGCCTTGCTGGCGCTTCTGGCTGATGCGCAATGGCAGCCTTACCTGGTGTTTCCGGGCAAATTTGTGGCACCCGAACGGGTGGTGGCTGCACTGGCCCAAGACCTACCCGCGCAACCTGCCGGCAACGCCAGTGCCCGCAAACCATTGTTTGTATTGCTGGATGGCACCTGGCCCGAGGCCCGCAAGATATTTCGCAAAAGCCCCTACCTGGACAGGTTGCCGGTGCTGAGCCTGCAGCCGGAGCACCTGTCAACTTACCGTTTGCGCCGCGCCGGGCACGATGCCCATTTTTGCACCGCCGAGGTCGCGGCAATGTGCCTGAGTTTGGCGGGCGAACCCCGTGCCGCCGAGGTGTTGGCAGCTTATCTGGCCGTGTTTACCGAGCATTACC
>JANOVW010000215.1:0-4596 GCA_031417575.1 Rhodoferax sp.
CCGCTGTGGTCACCACCTTGCACGATGCCTTCAAGCAAGCCCTGTTTGACCCGGTTCACGTTGCCGAGTTGGCCAAGTACGAGCAAGAACCCAATTATTTGGACTCCGGTGACTACGCCCGGGCACTTCGCGAGGCCTACGCCGCTGAAAAGCGCAATGTGGAGCGGCTGGGGCTGGCGCGGCCTGGGTGATGCACGCGCAAGGTTGCGAAAGGCATACCCCGTTTGAAATTCAATTTATTTAAATAAACTTTCAAATACAAATTGACGTTTAGCTGTTTTATTAATTGCACAATTAGCTATATTTATCATATTAATTATGTACATTTAAAGTATATAAATTTGTTAAAAACATCATTATGATGATTTATTTTGAACAAATTAATTCATCAAACCGCCTTCACGATTGCAAGTTTTTTTGCAAACCCCGTGTGGCCTGCCAACGGCCCGATTTATCCACAGCCAGCACATCCACCTGCCAGCGCTGGGCCAAACGCATCGCCTGCGCCACGTCGCCCATGAACATCACCTTGGTCAGCGCATCAGCCATTGCACCCGTGCCCGCCAGCACGGTGACTGAAGCCAAATCACGCGGCGAATAACCGGTGGCGGGGTTGAAGATGTGGTGATGGGTGCCGTTGGCGCTGAAGCGCTGGTTCACATCGCTGGAGGTGGCCACAGCTCGGCCATCGGTGGTGAGTTTGGCCAACAACTCAACCGCTCCCGCAAGCCCCACTGGCCCTGCCGGGTTGCCCGCAGCCACGCCCGTTCCAGCACCTTGCGTGCGCGGGTGCTGCAAACCCAAACGCCAGGGTTGGCCGCCTGGGGCCTGGCCCTGCATCAGCCATTCGCCGGTGTCCAGCAAGGCGTGATCGATGCCGTGGACACGCAAGGCGGCTTGCGCCAAATCGCCTGCAAAACCTTGGGCGATGCCATTCAGGGTGATGCCCATGCCGGGCTCGAGGAACCGCACTTTGTCAGTGCTTACTTCCACTTTTTGCCAGCCCACGCGGGCTTTGGCCTGGTTGATTTCTTGCACAGTGGGCAAACGGCCCTGGATTTTGGCCTGCTGCCACACGGCCCACAGGGGCTGTACGGTTGCGTCGAAATGCCCGCCGCTTTGGGCTGACACGTGCTGCGCCAGCTGCAGCAGGCGCACAAAATCGGGGTGCGGCTGGTGCAAAACGCCCTCGCGGTTCAGGCGGCTCAGGGCGCTGTTGGGGTCATACAGGCTGAATTGCTGCTCGACATGGCGAATGGCTTGTACGGCGGCATCTAACGCGGCGGCCAGTTTTGCTTCCGCAAGCACATCCGTGGCGGCGGTCGCACCAACGGCACCCGCCGCGCTGACGCGCTGCCCCGCTTGCAGATGTAAATGGGTACCCAGGCCTTGCATGCGCCGCGAGCGCCAGATCATCGCTGCAGGCGCTGGGCCGGATGACGCAACGGTGGCAGCCGTGGCGTTGCTTGCCGAGGCGCACAACCCTGGGGTTGCGCCCCCCAGCAAAGCGCCGGTTCCCAGGCTCAAGCGCAGCCATTGCCGGCGGGTGGCCGATGGGTCGTTCATGGGGCCACCGCCTGAATTGGAATCACCTTGCTGCGCTCACCGGCCTTGCGTTCACGAATCAGCGGCAGGCAACGGGTATCGTCTTGGTAATCACTCACGCAATCGAGGCACTGAAAACACTCGTCGTAATCAACTTTGCCAGTGGGTTCTATCGCCTGGTAAGCGCAGCCATGGCGACAGGTTTGGCAGGGCGTTCCGCATTCTGTGCGGCGCGGAATCCACTTCCACAAGCGCAGTTTGCCCATGATGGCCAAGGCTGCGCCCAGCGGGCAGATGTAGCGGCAATAACCCCGGAACACCAGCACACTCAGTACCAGACACGCCACCGCCCAAGCCACATACGGCCATTCGCGCTGAAAGTTCATGCTGATCGAGGTTTTGAAGGGCTCGATTTCGACCAAGGTGTTGGTCAGCGGGCTGGCAACCGCTACCGATATCGTGAGCACCGCCAGCACCGCGTATTTCACCCATTTGAGCGCCGCATCCACTTTGCGGTGAAACTGCTGCGGCTTGATGCGCAGGGCCTTGGCGGCCATCGACAACAACTCCTGAAAAGCGCCAAACGGGCACAACCAGCCGCAAAACGTGCCGCGCCCCCACACCAGCAGGGTGACGCCGACAAACGCCCACAGCACAATCGCCATCGGGTCGTTCAGCAAAAAGCTGGCACTTTGGCCTTCCAGCAAGGCGCTGGCCAAGGCTGTCAAATTGACGATGGTGAGTTGGCCTTGCGCCGCCCAACCCACAAACCCCAACGTGAAGAGCAGGTAGGCAACGCGATACATCGTGAGTCGGCTGGCTGTGGCTGCCAACCACTTTTGCGCCACCAGTGCGGCAGTCAGCACGCCGAGCCCCAGCACCAAAATAATCAGGTCAACCTGGCGCTGCTCCCAAATCTTCACCCAGCCGGGGGTTTCGCGCACGGGTTTCCATTTGGCGGCATCGGGTATGGTCAGGGCGTGGGTCCAGGTTTGCTCCACCCGCGCTTGGCCGGGCGCTGCTGCCGCGCGCGACAAATTGAATTCCAGCGTGATGGGTTGGGTCAAATCCAGCCCGGCGTTGGGCTCGGTGGCAAACAGGCGCAGCACCGCATGGCTGCCCACGCCAGAGCGTTGGCCGCTGACGCGCAGGCCTTGCGTATAGGGTACCGATTTCACGTCAAAGCGCTTGCCGTTTTGCAGCAACACCAGCCTGGCGGCGCGCCCGGCGGGTGCCTCCTGGCTGCCCACCACGGGATAACGGCTGCCATCGAGCAGGGCCACCAAACCATGCCCGGCTTCGCGCGATGCGCGCACCTCGCGCCAACCCGGCGCATCCAGCACGTTGCGGCCCACATGCGGCAGGCCGGGCAACATGGCCATCATGTCTTGCGCCCACCCGTTGGGTTGCAGGCGCGCCTCGGCATCTTGCCCCTCGGCCGAAGTACCACCAAATTTGGCCTGTACCTCGCGGTTGGTGCGGGTGATGGCTTGCACCAGTTTCAAACCGATCAACTCGTTGAAGCCCAGGCGTTCGTATTGATCGTCCGGGCCGCGCTGTTGCGCCGCACGCGCCTTGGCCGTGTCACCTTTATCACCTTGCGCTTCGCCCAGGCGCGCAAACGCTACCTGCGCAGCGGCTTCCATGATGGTGCGGTCCATCGCCATGGCCGACACCGTGCCGGCCGATACGCCATGCAAGGTGGCCTTCTGGTCATCAAACTCGCGCCTGGCCTTGGGTGTCAGCACCTGAATCTGGTGCGTCATGGTCAGGTCTTTGTACTGCAGGGCAAAGTCTGCCAACAATTGGTTGCGCGATTTCTCCTGAAAAATCGGCTCGTTGTGGCTCAACAGCCGCACGTCGAGGTACTTGCCCGCCGCGTTCATGACCACCATCACATTGATCGGTTTGCCGCCGTACCCTGCCACCGGCTCAATGTCAATCGTCTCAAACACATACACATGCAAAGCGTTGTACCCCGCCGCCGTTTGCCCCTTGTGGTAGACCGGCCACACCGGCAATGCCGCCAGTTTTTCACCCACAGAATAGGAGTCGCCAAACTCTGTTTGGAGCTGGGCGCGGGTCAGGGTGGCGGCATGGGCGGACGTGGCGACTGCGGAAAGGGCCAAGGCCAAAAACAAGGCCAATACCAGCGCAAAGGCCCCGTTCAGCCCTGAGGCAAAGCGATTCATCAGTTTTGGCGTAGTCAGAGTCATCTCAAAACGATTCTGACAGGCAACATTCCCTGGTTTGGTGCACAAGTGTTCAGACTTGCGACATTTTTAAGGCTGCGCTGGCAGGATTTACCCCTATCCGGCTAGCCCTGCGCGGGCCGGTGACAGTCTGGGTGCCCAGTGCGAATCAAGCCGCCAGCTTGGCGCTGGCCATGCGGTTGAGGCTGACACCCTGCTCGGCCGCCAAAATAGCCAATTGTCGGTGCAGCAGCGGGGGAATGCGCACCTTGAACTCACCGCTGTACATTTTTTCAGACAACGGCGTGGGCACAGGTTCAGCGTTGGACTGCATGTCGGCCACCACGCCTTTCACCACCCGCTGGATACCTTTGAGCGCGGCCTCCGGCGTTGCGGCCAGCCAGCTCAAAGACGGAAACTCGGCGCACAAGGCCACGTGCTCGCCGTCTTCGGGCGACCACGTCACGCGGTAGGTGTAATGCTGGACGTTCATAGGGTTTCTTTCAACTTGGCGATGGCCTGCAAAACTTGCCTCACTTGATAAGGCTTGGCCTTGCCCTTGGCGCTTTGAATGTTCACACGAGGGTCACCCGGCCAAGGCGTTTTGTAAATGACATGGCTGCTGCCGCTTTGACGGGGCTTCCCAAAGCTGGCTTCGCACACCTTTTTCAGGTCATTAAAGCCAACGTTCGCAGGTTCTCTGAGCATTTGCTCCAACAGGGTTTGCACATTCGCCATGGGCGTCAATGGTGTCATTATTGACACCAAGTGTCAAGTTTGAGCCTTGTCCAACGAGGTATGAGCCTGACGGAGGCCTGTATTTCCAATCAGAAATGAGCCTGAAGCTGGATCTGGGGTT
>JANOVW010000216.1:0-1585 GCA_031417575.1 Rhodoferax sp.
GTTTTTCGGGGCCAGGTCGGCCACGATGGCATCAAAACCTTTCCAGAATTTGTCGGCCTTGACGCCAGTGCCAGGCAGCACTTTGTCGTTGATGAATTGGTACAGGTTGCTGGCAACTTGCAGGCGATGAATGGGGGTGCGTTGGGTCATGGCGGGCGGTTTGAAAAAAAATGAATATCGGACTATCGGGCCTCATAAAACCCGAACGGGACCCGTGCTGGGCGCGGTTGCCTAATCAAAAAACGACAAAACGTCGCGCAAACTGGTTCCCGTTTTGACGGGTGGGGTACCCAGCTCATCAAACGGCATGTTTTGCCGGTTGACCCACAGGGTTTGGTAGCCGTACCAGGTGGCGGCCAGGGCGTCCCAGCTGTTGCTGCTGACAAACGCAATTTTAGCCGCTGGCAGCCCGGTGGCCTGCTCGCCCAGGGCGTAGGCATCGGGGTGGGTTTTGTACTTGCGCACGGCGTGCACGCTGATGACGTGGTCCAGCACGTCGGCCAGGCCCGAGGCCGCCACGGCGGCGTTCAGCATCAGCGGGTCACCATTGCTCAGAATGCCGGTCTGAATGCCGCGCGATTTCAAGGCCAGCAGCACCTCGCGGTTTTCGGGGTAGGCGGTGAGGTGGTTGTATTGCGCTACCAATTGGTTGATGCGGGCATCTTCAGGCTGCATTTGGCGCATGTCGGCCTGAAGGAGCGGGAGCGCATCGGTTGAATTGGCAGCGGCCTTTTTTACGGCGTAAACCAGCGCCGCGCGGGTGAGTTCTGAAAACGGCCGGTAATGCGCCCCGTGGTTGCTGGTGGTGCAAATGCGGGTGTATTCGATTTGTTTGTCGCGCCATACCAAGCTGATCGCCGTGCCGTGGCCGGGGAAGAGTTGTTCGGCCAATTGCGCCACGCTGTACACGTCGAACAAGGTGCCATAGGCATCAAACAGGGCGGCCTGGATGCCCTGGGCAGGCGGGGTTGCAGGCGAGGCAGCGTGCGCGAAGGGGGATGGGTGCGTCATCCCCCCACTTTAGCCCACTGCTTCAGACTTTCGAAGGGCGCCTTTTGGCCACCACGGCCATTCCCGCAAGCGCCAGGCCCAACAAGGCCAGGCTGCCGGGTTCGGGTACGTCGTTTTGCACGGCGCCAGTGCCGAATTGATAGGAGGTGATGGCATCAAAGGTGTTGATGCTGCGGTTGGTGCGGTTGGTGGCGCCGGTGATAGCCAGTTGTGGCCCGGCATTGCCCACCGGCACAAACCATGAAATACCAATTTGGTTGAAGTCGCTGTTGTTGATGTCGGGGCCCTGCATCAGGTAATCCTCCAGCGTGTTGAGCACCGAATCTTCGTTTTGCGAGTTGATCGGCCCGGCCCCTTGATACCAGGTCCAACCTACCGTAAAGCCAGGGTAGAAACCGGTGCTCACGCTGCCGCTGGTGTCCATTAGCAGTATAGCGAGCCGATAAAACTGCAGGCTTCAGGCCGACGGCGGCATGCGGGAAACCGTGTGCAGCCCCAGCACCCCAATCACAATGCAGGTGATGAATACCATCTTCATCGCTGTGGCCGGCTCCCGAAACCACCACATGCCGAT
>JANOVW010000217.1:0-4842 GCA_031417575.1 Rhodoferax sp.
CGTTCCAGCATGGCCGGAACCTGTTCGCTCTGATCCGGATGGATCATGAGAATGATTTCATAGTGACGCATTGAAACTCCTTGTGGGTTAATCCTTGCGGATTGCCAAGTCAGGACGAGCCTTTTTCAAGGTGCCCGTAACCTGGCGTTGGTGAAAGCCACCCTCAGCGTCGGGTGAGGTGTGGCAAGGGAAAAGCCAGCAAGTATAACACGCCTTGCTTTGGCCCCCAAGCCAGATAGAAAAACCGGATCAATAGAGCCTACTCAGCCGCGGCTAACGGTGTATGCGCCATGGCAGAAGGCGAAGCGGGTATCGAAGGCGGGTGAGCCGACGAACTTGCGGTAGGTGCACCAACGGGCGGGACATCATCCAGTGCCTTTTCAGTCTTGGCCCCCGGTGCAAATTTGCGGGCCAGCAAGGTATACATGGTAGGCACCACAAAAATGGTCAGCAAGGTGCCAATCGACATGCCGCCGACGATAACCCAGCCGATTTGTTTTCGGCTTTCCGCACCAGCGCCCGTTGCGATGGCCAGCGGAACCGCGCCCAATACCATCGCGCCTGTCGTCATCATGATCGGACGCAATCGCTGGGCGGCCGATTGCTTGATGGCGGCGAGCGTCTCCATCCCTTGTTCGCGCAGCTGGTTGGCAAATTCAACGATCAGGATGCCATGCTTGGTAATGAGCCCCACCAAAGTAATCAAACCAATCTGGCTGAAAACGTTCAAGGTTCCGCCTGACCATTGCAATGCGAGCAGGGCACCCGCCATCGAGAGCGGCACACTCAGCATGATGACGAACGGGTCAACAAAACTTTCAAATTGGGCGGCCAGCACCAGGAAAATAAACAGCAAGGCCAATGCAAAAACCAGCGTCAGCGAATCAGCTGAATTTTTGAACTCGCGGCTGACACCACTCAGGTCGGTGGCGTAGCCAGGTTTGAGTACCTTTTTGGCTGTTTGGTCCATAAAGTCCAGGGCCTCGCCAACCGAATAGGTGGCCGACAGGTTGGAGGTAATGGTCGCCGAGCGCCGCTGCCCGAAATGGTTCAATTCACGGGGAACGACCACCTCGCGGATCTTGACCAGCGCGGACAGCGGAATCATCACTTCGTTGCGGCCTCGCACGAACAGTTTTTCTATGTCGTCTGGCGTATCGCGGCCGGTGGCATTGGTTTGCACAATGACGTCGTACTGTTCGCCTTCTTTCTTGTAGCGTGTTACCTTGCGCCCACCCAACATGGTTTCAACGGCCCGCGCAATGGACTCGACTGGAACACCCATGTCTGCCGCGCGCTCCCGATCAACTTCAAGCTTGATTTCGGGCTTGTTCAGGCGTAAATCCGTGTCGACCTGGACAAAGCCAGGATTCTTGGCCAGCTCATCCTGGAATTGGCGAACGGTTTGCGCAAGATTCTGGTAACTGTCGGACGTGATGATCACATAGCTAATGGGACGCTGTGTAAAGCCTTGCCCAAGCGAGGGGGGGGTGATGGGAAACGCTGTCACGCCCGATAATCCCGCGACACGCGGGGTCATTTCGCGGGCTAATTCCAACGTTGTTTTTTTGCGGTCCTCCCACGGCACCGTGCGAAAAAACACATTGCCTTGCGCTACCGTTGGATTACCGATATTCCCGAAAATACGGTCGAACTCCGGATAGCCTTGACCGATACGTTCGATCGCCTGGGCATAGCGGTTGGTATAAGCCAATGTGGCACCGTCTGGCGCGTTGATTTGCGCCAGGATGACGCCTCGGTCTTCGACGGGGGACAACTCCCGTTTGATATCGCCAAGTACCGCCCAGCTAACCCATCCACTACCGACCATGGCCAAAATGACCACCCACCGGTGGCGCAGGGTCCAATTCAGCGCCGCGCTGTACCCGCGCGTGATGGCCACCAGGACCGACTCCATGCCACGGTCGAAAAGGTTGGGGTTGGGGTTGTGTTTCAGCAAAACTGAAGACAACATGGGCGCTAAGGTCAAGGCCACGATGCCTGATACCACCACGGCGCCCGCCAAAGCCAACGCAAATTCGGTGAACAGGCGGCCGGTGCGGCCTGGCGCAAACGCCAGCGGGGCATAAACCGCAACCAAAGTCATCGTCATCGCGACAATCGCGAAACCGACCTCCTTGGCTCCTCGCAATGCAGCCTGAAATGGCGCCATACCCTCTTCAATATGCCGGTAGATATTCTCGAGCATCACAATCGCATCATCCACGACCAGACCGATAGCCAAAACGAGGGCCAGCAGCGTGAGCGTATTGATGCTGAAACCCGCCATCGCCATCAGCGCAAAGGCGCCAATCAATGACACCGGTATGGCCAGCAGCGGGATGATGGAGGCGCGAAGCGTCCGCAAAAATACAAAAATCACCAGCGCTACCAGCACCGCCGCTTCAACGATCGTCTTGAATACAGCCTTGATAGACCGGTCAATAAAGACCGAATTGTCATTGGCAACCTCAATCTGGACCCCAGCCGGAACGTCACGATTGACTTTGGCGAGCAAGCTGCGCACGCTCTCGGACAACTCAAGTGGATTGGCAGTTGCCTGCCGTATCACACCAATACCGATGGAATCGCGCCCGTTGAGCCGCACGCTGGTCCGCTCCTCGGCAGGGCCGACCTGCACGCGGGCAACATCAGCAATTCGGACCGGCAGTCCGTTTACGTTGCGAATAACAACCTGGCCAAATTCTGCGGGTCGTTGCAAATCGGTTGCCGCCGTCACATTGAATTCACGCAAATTGCTTTCGATCCGGCCCGCGGGTACTTCCAGGTTGGACCGGCGCAGTGCGTCTTCCAGATCCTGGATGGTGAGCTTGTAGGCAGCCAGCTTGTCGGTATCAACCCAAATCCGCATGGAGAATTTGCGTTCCCCCGGAATGATGACATCGGCCACACCGGTTGCAGTTTGCAGGATCGGCTTGACCAGCAAATTGGCCATTTCAGACAACTGCAGCGAGTTGTGCATATCTGAACTCAATGCCAGAAAAATAACCGGAAAGGCATCGGCCTCGACTTTGGCGATCACAGGCTCGTCGATGCCTTGCGGCAGCCGCTGGCGCACCCGGGTCACCTTGTCGCGGACATCAGCCGCAGCGCTGTCCGCATTTCGTGTCAAGGCAAAGCGCACCGTGATCAGGCTGCGTTCTTGGCGGCTGATGGACGTGATCACATCCACGCCTTCGATTCCGGCCAGGGAATCCTCCAATATTTTGGAAACCTGACCCTCCACCACTTCGCTGGATGCGCCGGTGTAGACCGTGTTGACGGACACCACCGGCTCGTCAATTTTGGGATATTCGCGCACCGATAACCGGTTGAACGACACCGCGCCGATCAGCACGATCAGCAACGACAGCACGGTGGCAAAAACCGGGCGGCGAATGGAGGTTTCAGCGAGTTGCATCAAAAGCTCCCAAAACTATCGGCTGGCAGCCGAGGCAGGCAATGCCGGGGTGGCGGAGATAGAGCCTGAGGCAGCTCCTGAAGGGGCACCAGCAGCAGCCGACGCACCGCCCTGCGGTCCACGCGCACCCAATTCCACAATGCGCAAGGGCGTTCCGTCGCGCTGCAAGCGTTGATGGCCCGCCACGACAACACTTTGCCCTTCTTCGAGCCCGGAAATCACTTCAACCCGCCCCGCCCGACGCACGCCCAAACGGACTTCTTGCCGCAAGGAGACAAATTTCACGCCTTCGGGAAGCTTGGATTTATCGACCGACGCCACCTCTTCAGGTGGGACCGACCTGACTACAAATTGACGCCCGCCCTGTGGAACCACGGCCTCTTCCGGAATAACCAGCGCCGCATCATTGATGGAAAAAACCGTGTTCACACGGGCAAACATACCGGGCCGCAACGGTGCCGGATTACCCCCCGCACCACCCTGGCCAGCCAGACCACCGGGCCTGCCACCCTGAGCCGCACCTTGACCACCCGCACCGCGCGAACCCGACGGGTTGGAAGCAGCACCTGCAGCCGATCGACTGCCGCTTGCCGCAGGGTTGCTGCCAGACGGCACAGACGTGGGTGATTCCATTGACGCTGCGAATGCAGAATTCGCAGAATCGACCGGGCAACCATTGGCATCGACCAAGAGGGCATTCGCCTGAGCCCCAGCACCGCCACCACTGCCCCCAGGTGCGCCACTGCGCGCGCCTGACGCCGATCCTGCTGGCCCACCCGGCGGGCCGCCAGCGCGGGCTCCCGTGCGCGCGCCCTGACCACCTGCACCTGGCGGCATGCCCGAACTCGCCCCGGCTGAGGCACCGACTTCGGACCTGCCGCCTTGGGCTCCCGGCGCACTACCGGGGCGCGAACCAGCACCCGGCGCCATCGAACCTCCCGGTCGCCCCGAGTCCGCAGCACCGGGGCCACCCCGGCCCGTTTCGCGGGCGGGTTCACCCATTGTGTTGGGCAATATGGCCCGAACGCCCACTGAACGCCCGTTCACATCCAGCAAGGGGTCAATCACCTCAATTCGGGCCTTGAAGGCCCGGCCCGGAAAAGCGTCCAGTGTCAACTCGACTGGTTGTTGCAAACGCACTTTGCCCTGAAACCGTTCAGGCAGGCGGAAATCAACAAACATGCTGCTGGTGTCTTCGAGATTGATCAGGTCGGCCCCATCCTTGACGAAATCACCGATGTTCACGACCCGGATGCCCACCGTGGCATCAAATGGTGCCAGGATGGCCATGCGCGAGAGCCGCGCGCACGACAAGGCCAACTGGGCCTCAACCACCTGAAGATTGGCGGCGCTCTCGTCCAGCACCCTTTGCGCCACAAAATTTTGCGCCACCAATTCCTGGTTGCGTTTAAGGTTGGCCA
>JANOVW010000218.1:0-4883 GCA_031417575.1 Rhodoferax sp.
CGCGCGGCGCATGAAGGTGCCACCACCGCCACCACCCGCGATGGCCGCGCCGTGGTTTATATGGGTGAGGACGCGCGTTTTGAATACATTTACAAGTTTGTCAGCCGCGACAAAATCGCCCCCGGTGGTGCACGCGCCAACATGGAACTGCTGGACCACGGCACCTTGTACGTGGCCAAATTTGATGCCGATGGCAAAGGCCGCTGGATCGCCCTGACCCACGGCCAAGGCCCACTCACCGCTGCCAACGGCTTTGCCGACCAAGGCGAAGTGGTCATCAAAACCCGCCAGGCCAGCGATTTGCTGGGTGCCACCAAGATGGACCGCCCCGAGTGGATTGATGTGGACAAAGAAGGCTGGGTGTATTGCACGCTCACCAACAACAGCAACCGCGGCGGTACCAACCAGCCCGGCCTGGATGCCGCCAACCCGCGCACCAACAACACCATGGGCAACATCATCCGCTGGAAGGATTCGGGCGATTTTGATGGCGCCCATTTTGAATGGAACCACTTTGTGATGGCGGGCGATTCGACCCTGACCCGCGCCGATGCCAAAGGTAATATCAAGGGCGATGTCTTTGCTTGCCCAGACGGCCTGTGGACGGATGCGCGCGGCGTGTTGTGGGTGCAATTGGACATGTCGACCTCAGCCATGGGCAAAGGTGATTTGGTGAACCTGGGCAACAACAGCATGCTGGCTGCTGACGTGAAAACCGGTGAAATACGCCGCTTTTTGACGGGCCCCAGCGGTTGCGAGGTTACCGGTGCCACGGCCACACCCGACGGCAAAACCATGTTCATCAACATCCAGCACCCCGGTGAAAGCCCCAGCGAACGCAGCGACCCGGCAGCGCCGCGCAAAAACTCGAACTGGCCCGATCAGCGCCCCACGGGCCGCCCACGTTCGGCCACCGTGGTGATCCGCAAGCTGGATGGTGGCTTGATCGGAACTTAACGCGGACCCTGGCGGCGCTGTTCGCGCAGCATGAACAGGTAAAGCCCTTCGACCTTTTCGCGCGCCCACGGGGTTTTGCGCAAAAACTTCAGGCTGGAAGGTACGCTGGGGTCTTGCACAAAACAACGCACGGGGATGCGCACGCCTAATTCGGCCCAGCCGTAGTGCGCCGCCAGCGCCGTAACAATGGCCTCCAGCGTGAGGCCGTGCAGGGGGTTGCGCGGCTGCGGTGGTGGCTTGTCGGGTTTTGGCGCGGGTATGGCATCTTGCATCTGCGTATTGTGGCAAAGTGCGAAAAAGCGGAGTCAAGAGCCACAAATTGTCTCAATTTGATTCACACGGGTGCGCAGCCTTCGGTGTCAAAATCTCCGCTGGCATCAGGAGAGCGAAGCGTGATTAAACTTTGGGTCATCGTGGTGCTGGTATTCGGTTTTGCGCCGGTACATGCAAATACAAATGCATGGACTGGTGACCTGTCGCCTATCAGCCCGAAAGACTGGAGCCGCGAGCGTGCCGCGCATCTGCTGGAGCGGGCCGGATTTGGCGGCACACCCGAGGAAATTTCTCGTTTGGCAGCCATGTCGCCTGAGGCGGCCGTCAAAGTGCTGGTTGACTTTGCAGAGGCGGGGCACACCGGGCGCGAAGGTGCGCAACGGCCCTTGCCCGTGTTTGAAGAGTCGCCCATTCACGATGCCGGGCTTGAGCCGTTTCCTGCGAGCCGCCCGGCCGTAACCAACCAAGCCAAAGAGACAGGCGAAGCCCTGGGTGTGAAAGTTAAACCCAGCGGCAACCGGCGCATGCAGCCTGTGGTGGACCGGTTTTTTTACTGGCTGCGCGCCAGCCGTTTAGAGACCGATCGGTTGGGCTATTGGTGGGCTAATCGTATGGTCGCAACGGCCGCCCCGTTGCAGGAAAAGATGGCACTGTTTTGGCACGGGCACTTCGCCACCAACGAAGAAAAGGTGCGTGACTATCGCAAGATGAAACGGCAGTTGGCGCTGTTCCAATCGCAGGGGCTGGGCAACTTTCGTGACTTGCTGATTGGCGTTGCACAAGACCCGGCCATGCTGGCCTTTTTAGATGCCGGTGTGAACGTGAAGGGTGCGCCCAACGAAAACTTTGCCCGCGAGATCATGGAGCTCTTCACCATGGGTGTTGGCAACTACCAAGAGCAGGACATACGCGAGGCTGCGCGATCCTTCACCGGCTGGAACTTCAAAGACTTGGCGTTCACCAAAATTGCCGCCAAACACGACGACGGTGCGAAAACATTTTTGGGCAAGAGCGGCCGCTTTGATGGTGAGCAGGTGATTGACATCATCCTGAGCCAACGCGTTACCGCTGAGTTTGTAGCCGCGAAGATGTACCGCCATTTTGTTCGCGAATCGCTAAGCGACACCCAGCGAACTCAGCTGGGGGATCTTTTGCGGCGCAACCATTACGCGCTGAAGCCGTTGATGCGCACGATCTTCTTGTCCAAAGATTTTTACAGTACGCCATCGATGGCCACACACATCAAAGGCCCTGTGGAGCTGGCAGTATCGACCTACAAGAAGCTGGGTTTGACAGAAGTGCCTGGCGTGCCCGATTTCAACGATGCTACCGGCGCTTTGGGGCAGCGCCTTTTTCATCCGCCTACGGTGGCGGGCTGGGCACAGGGCAGAAGTTGGATCACGCCGGGGTTGTTGCTCGAGCGCGGCAATTTCGCCCGCGACCTGTTGTTCCCGAATATCAATTTTCTGCCGCCTGACCGCTACAGCGCAGACGAGACCATCCGCATCGTCGGCGCCAAGATTGACCAAGGGCTGGACATCTCCACCGCCACCCGGCCGGAAGGGCGTGGCATGGGCGGTGGCGGCGAAGCGATGATGTCAGCTTCCAGCGCCATGGCCGATCGTGATGAAGACTTCAACACCCGCTACGGCAGTTATCGTGGTTGGCAACTTGCCACCCAAAAGGTCAAGCCGATTCCCCGTCACACGGCTCAGGTGAGTCTGTCGGGTTTGGTCGCCGCGCAGAAACTCGCAACTACCGGCCAGGTGGTGGACTATTTTCTGGCGCGGTTTTTGAGCGTGCCTGCGCACAGTGCAGACCGGGCACGACTGCTTGATTTTTTGAACCGTGAACTCGGCACCGATCAAGTGGCTGTGGCGCAGACTTACCTTGAAGAGCCGCTGCGGCTGTTGCTGCACCTTATTCTCAGTTTGCCGGAATACCAGTTGGGCTGAAGGAGCATCATGGCAAATCATTTAGACATTGGCGGTGGTCTCGAGACCGTGGCGGGTCAGCGCGTCAGCCGCCGTGGGCTGCTTGGCGCCGGGATGGCGCAGCTTGCCGTGAGCGGTGCGCGCGGAATCGGAATGGGACTGGGCGTACCACTGGCGCTGGGGCACGTCGCGCAGGCGCTGGCACAAGATGCTGCCAGCAAACAGCGAATTCTGGTGGTGGTGGAGCTTTCAGGTGGCAACGACGGCTTGAATACGCTCGTGCCATACGCCGATGATGCCTATTACCGGCACCGCCCGACGTTGGGGATACGGCCCCAACGCCTGCGCAAGATCGACGATCACTACGGCTGGAACGCGGGCATGACCGGTTTCGAGCGGCTCTACAAAAACGGCCAACTTGCCATCATCCATGGCTGCGGTTATGAGCAGCCGTCGTTCTCGCATTTCACCTCGATGGCCTACCTGCACACCGCCGCGCCCAACAGCGGCGAGCAGCACGGCTGGGTGGGTCGGCTGGGGGATGGGTTGCAACCGGCGGCATCTCCCAACTTGATCGTCAACATCGATGTGGCCCAATCACTGGCAGTGAACAGCCGGGTACACGTGCCTGTGGTGTTTGACGAACCCGAACGGTTTGCGCGCAAGGGCAGTTTTCAGGCCCTGCAGGCCTTAAGCAACGTGACGCAAGTAGCGCAAGATACCAACCCGTCACGCGCGTTTTTGCGCGAAACCGCCAAAAGCGTGGTCGATGCATCGGCCCTGGTGCGCGAGGCCTGGGCCCGTTATCGCTCGCCGGTGGACTATGGCTTGGTCTCGGTTGGCTTGCCCAAGGTGGCCGCTCTCATCGACGCTGGATTGCCCACGCGCCTCTACTACACCGGTTTTCGCAACAACGCGTTTGACACCCACGTGCAGCAGCCCGACCTGCATGCGCGCCTGCTCACCTACACCTCTGACGCCATCATGGGTTTCATGCGCGATCTGGAGCGTATGGGCAAAGCCGATCAAGTAGCGATTCTGGTTTTTTCGGAGTTTGGCCGCCGCGTGCCCGAAAACGCCAACCAGGGCACGGACCACGGTACCGCGAACCCAATGTTCATCATTGGCAAAGGCATTAAAGGCGGTCACTATGGCAAACCGGTGAACCTAACGCAGCTGGATGCCGGTGACAACCTGGCGCACACCACCGACTTTCGCCGCGTGTATGCCACTTTGAGCCAGGGCTGGATGGGTTACCAGGACACGGTGGGCCTGCTCAAGGGGGCGTTCGAACCGTTCCCCGTGTTTGCGTAAGACCCGCCAGACCGCCTTGAACGCCACCAGAATCGGTGGCCTTTGGTGCAGCCGCCGCAGCGCGTGTGGGCTGCTTTGTTGCGGGCTGAGGCACGCTCTACAGTCTTAAAAAACCTAAATATTTATATATTAAAAGTAATTATTATGAAAAAAGTATTTTATTCAAATAATAATTGCACAAATAGCTATTAAATAAATAGTAAATACGACTTAATATTATAATTTAATTACATAAAATAAATTATAAATAGAATTTATAGAGTGATTAATGGTGATGCCCACCAGCCCCATGCACGTGTTTGTGTTCGATTTCTACCGGTAAGGCGGCACGCACATCGGTCACCTTCAGCTGAAACTTCAGCGCCCGGCCCGCCCAGGGGTGGTTGCCGTCCAGGTGAACTGTGT
>JANOVW010000219.1:0-1529 GCA_031417575.1 Rhodoferax sp.
GGGGCGTTCTTGGAAGCGGTGTCAACCACTTCGGCAAACTTCTTCTGGGCAGCAGCAGCCTGGCCTTCAACCGCTTTGGTGAACTCGGCGGTAGAACCTTGGGCGATGTCATACAGGTGACGGCTGTAAGCAGCGGTCTTCTCAGCCAAAGGCTGGAGCAGGCCGGCTTGCAGAGCCAACAGTTCTTGTGCGTCTTTAACCGACAGGAAAGACTTGGCGGTGTCGGTGGCTTCAGACAGGGCGGCTTTGGAAGCCGTCAGGTTCAGCTCAACAATTTTCTCAACGCCTTCGAAGGCTTTGGTGGTGAAGCCGAACAGGGCATCAACATTGGCTTTTTGGGCGGCGGCAATTTGGTCAACGGTAAACATATGAAAATCTCCAGTTAGTAAGGGCTATGAATGAATGAACAACTCAATTTGCTGCTTAACTGCTTCATGGAGAGACGCATTGCTTTGTCTTACCGGCCGGCGCCTGGATGTGATCCGGGAGCCGGTTTATGTTGCGGTGCAGCATGAAATGAATTATAGGGTTATCCCGCACCGATGCAAGCCTTTTTTGTTGCAATGCAGCATTTAGCGCCAAATTAGAACGTGTTTTCTAAAACCGGGGTCTTTTCAGCGTTTGTCATCAAGCTGCCATGGGGTTTTGGAGTGGGTATTTCTCAGGCTGATCGGCCGGTAGACCGGGCCTGCTCAAGCCCGGCAGTTCCCGCACAATGGTTGCATGAAAGCGTTTTATTCAGGCCAGTTTGTCTTGCCGCTGCCCGCGGGTCACCGCTTCCCCATGGGCAAATACGCGCAACTGCGGGCACGGCTGGCGCAAGAGCATACGGCCGTGCAGATGCTCGAGGCCCCGCGTGCGGGCGATGAGGCGCTGGCGCTGGCCCATACGGCAGAATATATTGAAGCGGTGGCGCTGGGTACCCTGGGGGCGGCAGCCCAGCGCGAGATTGGGTTCCCCTGGAGCGAAGCCATGGTGGAGCGGTCGCGCCGCTCGGTGGGCGCTACGGTGGCGGCGATGCAGGTTGCCTTGCAAGAAGGCCTGGCGGCCAATATGGCCGGTGGCACCCATCATGCGTCGGCCAGCCGAGGCAGCGGGTTTTGCGTGTTCAACGACGTGGCGGTGGCGGTGCGCACGGCGCAAGCCGATTGGGCCGCAATAAACGCCGCCAAAGCTTACCCCGCCAAAGGCCCGCTGCAAGTGGCCGTGATTGACCTGGATGTGCACCAAGGCAATGGCACGGCCAGCATTTTTGCGGGCGACACCAGCGTGTTCACGCTGTCGCTGCATGGCGAAAAAAACTTCCCCTTCAGCAAAGTGCCGGGCAGCCTGGATATTGACTTGCCCGACGGCTGTGGCGACGTGGATTACCTGGGCGCCCTGGAAGGCGCCTTGTTCGAGCTGGACCAGCGCTTCAACCCCGGTTTGGCCATCTACCTCGCCGGTGCCGACCCGCACGAAGGCGACCGCCTGGGCCGCCTGAAGCTGAGCTTTGACGGCCTGATGGCACGCGACCGGCGGGTGTTTGA
>JANOVW010000220.1:0-1570 GCA_031417575.1 Rhodoferax sp.
CAGAGTCCGCGGCCGAACATGCCAAACAAATGGAACAAGCCGCAAAAAACAACGATGGCGCGGGTACACAAGCGGCGTTTTCCCGCTTGTCGGTTTCGGCGCGCGAAGTATTTGACGTGGTCAGAACCTGGTGATCATTGCAGCCTCAATTACCCAGCCGATCGCTTAATTACGGCACAAACTGTGAACAAATGCCGAAATCAGAAATGCGGCATTTTTGGCCTTGCAGTTGGGTGGACAATTCACGGTTATGCTGTTTCCCAACTCGCCAGAATTGTCGAAATTAAATGACGCACTGCCCAAACTTGCCAGCCCAACGGAATTCGGTCCGTGCTGTTGCAGCGCTGACTGTCGGTTTGGCTTTGCCACATGCGGTGTGGGCTGAAACGAACTTCAATTCGGGCAGTGCCTCGGCCCTGGCAGCCAGTGCACGGCTGGATTTCCGCATTACCATCCCCCGCGTGCTTTTTTTGCGGGTGGGCACAGGCACAGATTTCGCCAACAACACAAGCGTTGATGCGGTGGATTTCAACGTGCCTGAAAGTGCCTCGGGTTCTGGCGTACCGGTGGTCGGGCAATCCGGCACAGCCATCACGGCACGGGTGGTGGGCAATGGCAACAACATCAGTTTTTCGGCAACTGGCTCGTCAGGTGGCCTGACCCCTTCCAGCGTGGGTGCGCCAGCCGTACCCTGGACTCAGATTGTGGCGGCCAGCGGTGGTGGCAGCTTGCCGCATCCAGCCATTGGCAATGGCACGGCCGGCGCTGCGTCAAGCCTGGTGTCAACCGGTGGTGTGGTTGATCAAACGTCCACCTGGAGTTTCAGCTATCGCAATCTCACCGCCCTGCCCGCTGGCACCTACAGCGGCCAGGTTATTTATACCGCGGCCCTTCCCTAAGCCGCTGGCTGGCAAGGCGGTAACGCACCGGCCAAAACTGTTCTCTCGATCAAACGGTCGTCGCCCAACACGATCATTGAAAACAGCAGTTCATCAAGCGAACCGGCCCGTTGCGTGCGGCGCTGCAACAATGGTGTCGCCTCGGGGTTGAGCACCACAAAATCGGCTTCGCAGCCCACTTGCAAACTGCCCACCGTGTCACCCCAGCCCATGGCTTGGGCCGCACCTGCAGTGTGCAGCCACCACAAATGCCGGGGGCTCAAGCTCAGGCCCGCTTTCGGTGCCGGCCCCTGCACGGACGTGCGGCCCACGTAATAAGCGGCCAACATGGTGTGAAATGGACTGAAACTGGTACCACCCCCCACATCACTGGCCAGGCCATGAGGCACACCCGCTGCATCTGCCGCAGCAAAATCAAAAAAGCCGCTGCCCAAAAACAAATTGCTGGTCGGGCACACCGATGCCGCCGCACCGGTTGTCTGCATCAGTGCCCGGTCTGCCGCGTCCAGGTGAATGCAATGCGCGTAAACCGCCTTTTTCCGCATCAGGCCAAAATCGTCATACACCGAGAGGTAGCTGCGCGATTTGGGGAACAGTTCACGTGCCCAGGCGATCTCATCGGGGTTCTCTGCCACGTGCGATTGAATCCAGACATCCGGATACCGCGCGGC
>JANOVW010000221.1:0-2973 GCA_031417575.1 Rhodoferax sp.
TTGTTTTTCAGCATGATCTTGAAGGCTTCGGTGACCTTCTCGGGGGTGGCACCGCCGCCCACGTCCAGGAAGTTGGCAGGTTCTGCGCCAAACAGCTTGATGGTGTCCATCGTCGCCATGGCCAGACCGGCACCGTTGACCAGGCAGCCAATGTTGCCGTCCAGGCTGATGTAAGCCAGGTCGAACTTGCTGGCTTCGACTTCGGCCGCGTCTTCTTCGTCCAGATCGCGGTAGGCGACGATTTCAGGGTGGCGGAACAGGGCGTTGCTGTCAAAGTTGAACTTCGCGTCCAGCGCGATGATGTTGCCCTTGCCGTCACGGTTCAGCGGGTTGATTTCGACCAGGCTGGCGTCGGTGTCCATGTAGCACTTGTAGAGCTTTTGGAAGACGTCGCAAGCCTGCGCCATGGAGGCTTCGGGAATGCCGATGCCCACGCCGATTTCACGCGCCTGCGCTGGCATGAGGCCAGCGATGGGGTCAACAAACACCTTGATGATCTTTTCGGGGTGGCTGTGCGCTACCTCTTCAATGTCCATCCCGCCTTCGGATGAGGCGATGAAAGCCACTTTTTGCGTGGCGCGGTCGGTAACGACCGAGACGTAATACTCTTGCTGGATGTCGGCACCATCTTCAATGTAGAGGCGACGCACCTTTTGGCCTTCGGGCCCGGTTTGGTGGGTCACCAGTTGCATGCCCAGAATATCGGTCGCACGGGCCTTCACGTCATCAATCGACTTGGCCACTTTCACGCCACCGCCTTTGCCGCGGCCACCCGCGTGGATTTGCGCCTTGACGACCCAAACCGGGCCACCCAGTTTTTGCGCCGCTTCGACGGCTTCTTGCACAGTGAAAGCCGCGATGCCGCGGGGCACCGGAATGCCGAACTGGCGCAAGAGTTCCTTGCCCTGGTATTCGTGGATTTTCATGAGTTGGGTCTCTTGGGTGAGTTTCTCGGGAACAACTTGGGAGCGCACAAGTCCGCTTGCGCCGCAGGAATCAATCCGCTGCGCATTTGGCATTGAACAACGCAAGGCAGAAATGTATCATGCTGCAACGCACCAATTTGACACGCAACTTACTGACAATTTTCATCGGATTCACTATGCCCACACTTTTTATTGATGGCGAAGCTGGCACCACCGGGCTGCAAATTCGGGAGCGTTTGGCCAATTTACCCGTGATTGAGGTGATCTCCATCGCCCCGGAATTGCGCAAAGATGCTGCCGCCAAGGCCGCGCTGATGGCCCAGGTGGATTTGGTCGTGCTGTGCCTGCACGACGACGCGGCGCTGGCATCCGTCGCCATGATTGATGCCCTGCCCGGCAAAAAACCCAAAATCATCGATGCGTCCAGCGTTCACCGGGTGGCACCCGGCTGGATTTACGGGTTTCCGGAACTGAACGGGGCCCAGATGGCTGCGGTTAAACAGGCCAGCCGCGTAGCCAACCCCGGCTGTTACCCAACGGGCGGCATCGCGCTGATGCGCCCACTGGTCGAAGCCGGGTTGGTGCCCAAAGACTATCCGGTGGTGATGCAAGGCTTTTCGGGTTATTCAGGCGGCGGGCGACCCATGATCGAAACCTACGAGATCAGCAAAACGGCACCGCCGCTGGACGTATACGGCCTGGGTTTGGAACACAAGCACGTGCCGGAGTTTCACCAATACTCGGGGTTGACACGTCGGCCTATTTTTATCGCGTCAGTGGGCAATTTTTACAGCGGCATGCTGGATCAGATCAGCCTGCATTTCGACTTGCTGAACGGGGTTACCTCAGGCAAACAGCTGGAAGAAGCGTTGCGGGCCCATTACGCCACCAGTGAATGGGTGAAGGTGGTGCCACCCACGGCGAATGGCCGCATGGAGGCGCAGGCGCTGAACAACACCAACCAGTTGGAGCTATCGGTATTTGCCAACGACAGGCTGGGCCAGGCGGTACTGATGGCCAAATATGACAACCTGGGCAAAGGGGCCAGCGGCGCGGCCGTGCAAAACATGCGCCTCATGCTGGGGGTTTGAATTCGCGCGGATGGCCAGCCTAGGAACTTGGCTATTTCAGGTTTTTCAGCTCTAAAATTTTCTGAAAACAACTATTTGGCTAAAAATAGCATTTTTTAAGATCAATTTAGCTTTTATTAACATATCTAATAGTGCAATTATTATTTGAACAATATCTCTTTTTTGTTTAGATAATTATTGAAAACTAGATAAATAGCCAAGTTAAGACTCTTTTGCGTCATCCATCGTCGTCGTCAGTGCATTGCCCACTGCCAGCAGTGGCCAATGCACGGCGAATGGATTCGCCGCTGAAGCCGCGCGCCGCCAAAAACCGCATCTGCTGATGCCGCTCGGCGGGGGTTGGGGCCCGTTCAGCCGCTTCGCCGTCGGCCGAGGCACCGAATTTTTTGCCAAATTTTTTGCGCCACACCTCGCGGGCGCGGGCCAGCTCGGTGGTTTGCAGGCCCGCGACCGCCTCAGTCACGGCCTCGGCACTCAGGCCCCGGCCTGACAACTCGCGTTTGATCAGTGCAGTGCCCAGTTTGGGGCCTTTGCGATGCACCACCGACTCCACGACACGCTGTTCGCTGATGAAACCCTTGTCCTGCAGGTCGTCCAGGATGGCAGCCAATTCGCCGGGCGATTCTTCATGCGGTATCAGGCGGCGCTCTAACTCCAGCCGCGAATGCTCGCGCCCGCTCAACAGCCGCAGCGCGCGGCCCTTGAGCGAGAGCTGGGGAACCGAAAAGGCCATGACCGCGTGCGCTAGGTGGCCTGGAAAACGGGCAAGCCCGTGAACAGCTGGCCGCCCTGATCGCGTTTAGGCACCGGCTGTGCCTACGCCCACCAGCGGAATGCCCAGCGATTCGCGAACCTTGTTTTCGATTTCGGTGGAGAGCGCCGCGTTTTCGCGCAAAAACTCGCGGGCGTTGTCACGGCCTTGGCCGATTTTTTCACCGTTGTAGGCGTACCAAGCG
>JANOVW010000222.1:0-4823 GCA_031417575.1 Rhodoferax sp.
TCCGGATTTTTGAAAAAGGCAGCTTCGGCTGCCTTTTTTTCAGACTCAAAGGCCGCAGCCACAAGGCAAAGCCCAACGCCGCACAAATCAAGTTCGAAGACAATCCGGCGCATGAAAAAAATCAACAATCTGGCCCCGGTCCTGATCGCCGGTGGCGGTATCGGCGGGCTGGCTACCGCCCTCACCCTGCATCAGATCGGTGTGCCTTGCATCGTTTTTGAAGCGGTAGAAGCGCTGCGGCCACTGGGCGTGGGTATTAACCTGCAGCCCAATGCCGTGCGCGAGCTGTATGACCTGGGTCTTGATGCCAGCTTGCTGGATGCCATCGGCATCCAAACCAAAGAGTGGGCGCTGGTGGGCCGCAATGGCCGTGACATTTACAGTGAGCCGCGTGGCCTGCTGGCGGGGTACCAGTGGCCGCAATATTCGGTACACCGGGGGCAGCTGCAAATGCTGCTGTACAACACCGTGCTGGCGCGCCTGGGGCCCGATGCCGTCCGCCTGGGCCAACGGGTGACGGGTTACCGGCAGCAGGCGGATGGCGTAACAGCCCTGATTGAAACCCGCGAGGGCCAACGCCTGGAGGCCAATGGTTCGCTGCTGCTGGCCGCTGACGGCCTGCACTCAGCGGTGCGCACGCAGATGCACCCGCAGCAGCCGCCCATTCAGTGGGGTGGGGCCATCATGTGGCGGGGCACCACGCCGGGGGTGCCCGTGCGCACCGATGCTTCGTTTATCGGCCTGGGTGGCGCGCGGCACCGGGTGGTGTTCTACCCCATCTCGCCGACCGACCCGGCCACCGGGCTGGCCACGATCAACTGGATTGCCGAAATCACCGTGGACAACGCCGGGGGCTGGCGCGACGGCGACTGGAACCGGCGTGTGCACATCGACGAGTTCATCGGCCACTTTGCCGATTGGAACTACGGCTGGATGGACGTGCCCGCCATGCTGCGTGGCGCCAGCGAGGTGTTTGAGTACCCGATGATCGACCGCGACCCGGTGCCGACCTGGGTTGATGGGCGGGTGGCGCTGATGGGCGACGCCGCCCACGTGATGTACCCGGTGGGCTCCAACGGTGCCAGCCAGGCCATTATTGATGCCCGGGTGCTGGGTGCCCACCTGCTCACCCATGACGTCACCCCGGGCGCCCTACAAGCCTATGACCAGCAGCTGTGTGCCGCCATTTCAGCGCTGGTGCTGCGCAACCGCGGTGCCGGTCCGTTTGGCCTGCTGGGCATGGTGGATGACCGCTGCGGTGGCGTGTTTGATGACATTGACCAGGTGGTTCCCGCCGCCGAGCGTGAGGCTTTCATGAGCCGCTACAAGGCTGCTGCAGGTTTCGCGATGGAGACGCTCAACCAGGCCGCGCCTACCCTGAAGCCCGGTGCTAGCGTGTCGGGCTGAGGTTTCTGTCGCATGGCAATCAAGCCCGCCGCGAGAAATCCGGTGGCCTTTTGGCTTGCAGCGAGGCGATGCCTTCTTGAACCTCAGGCCCGCCAAACCCCATGAATTCCAGCGCCAGCGAGGTGTCAAAAATCGGCCCCGCCTGGCGCAGCCAGTTGTTCAGTGAATACTTGGTCCAGCGGATGGCGCTTTGAGCGCCGTTGGCCAGGCGGTCGGCCACTTCGTAGGCTTTGGGCAGCAAGTCGGCGTCCTCTACCGCTAGAGACACCAGGCCAATGCGTTCGGCCTCTGCGCCGCTGATCGGCTCGCACAACATCAGGTAATACTTGGCTTTGGCCATGCTGCACAACAGCGGCCAGACGATGGCCGCGTGGTCACCCGCTGCCACGCCCAGGCGGGTGTGGCCATCAACAATCTTGGCGGTTTTACTGGCGATCGAAATATCGGCCAGCAGCCCCGCCACCAGCCCTGCGCCCACTGCCGGGCCGTGCATGGCGCTCACAATGGGTTTGTCGCAATTGATCACGTTGTAAACCAGGTCGCGCGCTTCCTTCCACACGCGGCTACGCACGGTGAAATCATTCGCCATGTCTTTGACCAGGTTCAAATCACCGCCGCCTGAAAACCCGATGCCGTCGCCACGCAGCACGGCGCAACGCACCGAGTCGTCTGCGCCCACGTCGCGCCAAATCTCGGCCAGTTCCCAGTGGCCGTCATGACCCGCAGTGGGCAATTTGCCGTTGCCACCGGCCACGTCGGCACGCATCTGGATGTCGAGCACCGAATCATTCGGGCCACGGCGGGTGATGCGCAGGGTTTTGTAGCGGGTGTAATCAGGTGCAGGGCTCATGGCAGGGTCTCGCAAAAAAGGTGGAAGGAAACACGGGTGGGCAAGCCAGCCATTTTCACCTGAGCGCTCCCGCCCACTTTGGGCGGGCGATAGGCGCTGGCTTGACCTGTATCAACACGCCGGGGCTGGCTTGGGCGCAATATCACTGCTCCATCACTAGTGTTCAATGCCATGACCAACACTGCAACCTTATCCCCTCAATCCTTGCTGGTCGCCAAACGGGCCTCGCTGCTCGATCAGTTGGCCACGTTGCGTGGTGGCCCAATCGGGCGGGTTGAAGCCTCTGACGCCCATTTTGGGCGAACCGAAGATTCCACCGCCCAGGTGGCAACCGCCCGTGAGTTGGAGTTTGCCTTGGACGAACGCGAAACGGCTGAACTGGCGCAGGTCGAAGCTGCGATCAAACGCATCGCGCAGGGCATTTATGGGAAGTGCCTGGATTGCGGGGTTGAAATACCCGCCGCGCGCCTGCGGGCTACGCCTGAAGCGGCGCGTTGTATGGCCTGCCAGAAAAAGCTTGAATAGTTTGAACAGTTCGCGGGGGAGGGGCGGTGCTATGCTGACGGCGTTTGCAGCCCCGCCAGCGTATGAACTACAACTTTCTCTCTGCCACCATCCTGCTGATTCTCATCACAGATCCGTTTGGCAATATTCCCATTTTTGCCAATGCGCTGAAAAACGTGGCGCCGGCACGGCGGCCGCTGGTTATTTTGCGGGAGGTTTTGATCGCCTTTGGGCTGTTGTTGACCTTCATGTTCATCGGCGACGGTTTTCTGCGCGTGATGAACCTCAGTGCGTTGTCGCTTCAAATTGCCGGTGGCGTGATTCTGTTTTTAATCGCCCTGCGCATGATCTTCCCGCCCGCGCCTAATGGCGAAGTGGCCCAGCAGCTGACAGAGCCGCTGATCGTGCCGCTGGCCATACCCGCATTGGCCGGGCCTTCGGCGTTGGCCACGGTGATGTTGCTGGTCTCGCAAGCGCCCGAGCGCCGCTGGGAATGGATTGCCGCATTGAGCGTCACCATGGGTGTGTGCGCCGTGGTGCTGGTGCTGGCCGAACGCATTCAGCGCGTGTTGGGTGAGCGTTTCATCATTGCCGTGGAACGCCTCATGGGCCTGATTTTGGTAGCCGTAGCGGTCGAGATGCTGCTGCGGGGCTTCAAGGTTTTTGCCGGGCAAATTGGTGCGGCTTGATCATGGCGCTTGATTTACCCGGTGTTTACCCGACCGATGTAAAAACCAAACTGGCGGGTCGGAAACTTGTGCCCCACAAACCGCTCTAATCCAAAAGCCGGACAGGTGTTGCGGCGCTGGGCCGATTTGTGCGGGAGTGTCGCCAGAGGCGACGCGAATCCGCACCATGAGGCCCGGCGACGCAATACCTGGCGGGCCAGCGGTGGTCGTTCGATCAAATACCGTAGAGGCAAATGTCTTCTGTTTCGAAAGTCAACCCAATGAATCCCATTCATCGCCCCCCAGTCAACCCAACCCTCAACCCAGGCCGCCGTGCCGTGAGCGCTGCCCTCATCGCTGCGCCCTTCATGTGGACGGGCACCCGCGCCCAAGCCCAAGCCGCCCGAAGGCTCACGCCCACCCAAACCGAAGGCCCGTTCTATCCGGTGGCGCTACCCAAAGACGCTGATTTTGATCTGCTCAAAAACGGCAACCTGAGCTACGGCCATGGCCAGGCCGCGTGGGTGAGCGGCAGCGTGACTGACATCGACGGCAAACCGGTAGCGGGTGCGCAAGTCGAAATCTGGCAGTGTGATGCCGCAGGCCATTACGACCACCCGCGCGACGGCAGCAAGACCGACCCGGCCTTCCAGGGTTTTGGCAAAGTAGAGGTGGGTGCCGATGGGGCTTACCGCTTCAGAACCATCAAACCGGTGCCCTACGCCGGACGCACGCCACACATCCATTTCAAAGTAAAACTGGGCAGCAAAGAGCTGCTGACCACCCAGCTCTACGTGCAAGACGACCCCGGCAATGCGCGCGATTCTCTGTGGCGCAACCTGCGTGAAGATGCCGACAAAGCGGCGCTGACCGCACCCTTTGTAGCGGGCAGTGACGGTTTGCAGGCGAAATTCGGGATTGTGGTGCGGACTTGATGCGGGTTTAAGCGCCCAGATTACCGCGCACCCGCTCCAGCAGTGCCAGCAACTGGTGTTGCTCCGCATCACTCAAACCTTCAACCGCTTTCTGGCTCAGCCGCTTGGCCTGTTGGCGCAGTTCTTTTTGCACGGCCAGCCCGTCTGCGGTAAGTGAAAGCCGAACACTGCGGCGGTCGTCGGCATCGACGTCGCCTTGCAACAAACCCTGGTCGCGCAGGCCCTTGATGAGCCGCGCCAATTGCGCTTTGTCGCGCCCGGTGTGCTGCGCCAGATCGCTTTGGGTGGCGCCGGGGTGGCGGCCAAAATAGCCCAGCACCTTGCCGTCCATGTGCGTGATGTCGTGCGGGCCATCGCGCAGGAAACGGTATTGCTGCGAGCGGTAGCTGTGCATCACGCTGTGCACGAGCTCCAGCACGTCGCTCTCGGACTTGAGCCCCGATTGGTTGACAATATCAA
>JANOVW010000223.1:0-7686 GCA_031417575.1 Rhodoferax sp.
AAAACACGTTTGACATTGCCATCCATGATCGCCACCCGCTCACCAAAACACAGCGAGCTGATCGCAGCCGCGGTTGAGGGCCCAATGCCGGGCAGTGTTTTCAACGCCTCAGCATGGCGTGGAAACTCCCCCCCGTGTAACTCCACCACCTTCCGGGCACATGCGTGCAGGTTGCGTGCGCGGCTGTAATAACCCAAACCACTCCACAAGCCCATAACCTCTTCCAAAGGTGCAGCGGCCAACGATTGAACATCAGCAAATCGCGCCAGAAAGCGTGCGTAGTAATCACGCACCGTTGCCACCTGCGTTTGCTGCAACATGATTTCAGAAAGCCAGACGGTGTAGGGTGAGCGGGCTTGTTGCCACGGCAAGTCATGGCGACCCTGCACGGCCTGCCATTGCACGACTCGTTGCCAGGCTGGCAAGGGGTGCCGTACTTTTGCGCCAGCTTCACCCATAACTAAAGCTGCAAACTGATCGCCAACGGAATCCGCGGGCTTCGCAGCTTTTGGCTGGAACGCAATCGACCTCAAGGTCGTCAGATTTTTGCCAACCGGGCCATGGGGCCTTTGCCCCGCGTTGGCGGCTTGGCGGGCTCTGTGTCGGTCGGGTTCTGGGGTTGCCCGCTCGCCGACGTATCGTCCGTTGTATTCGCCACCTTGCGGCCCGTTGAAGGGGTTGGCACGGCAGGCGGTGCCATCAGGTAACTGGTGAGCTCGTTGAGCTTCACATCCAGTTTGTTCAATGCCTTTTCCTGGCCACTGATTTCGGCGAGGCGATCGGCCAATCCATTGGTGGCCTGCGAGATGCGGTCAATCGCCTCCAGGCGACGTACGTAGGTGCGGCGCCGCTCGCGCAGTTGCGCATCCAGCTGCGCGGCCGCCGATTTGCTCCACAGCTCGATATCACCCAAAGCTGTCTCGTGAATCGTGCGCAGGCGGGTGGCCAAAGCCCGAACCAGCCGATCTGCAAACTCGGGCTGGGCCAATTTGAAGGTGTTACCCAGACCCAAATACTGCAGGTGGCTTTTTTCAACCAGATCCAGCCCACTCAAAAACGAACCCATGGTGGGCTCAGGCGGTACCTGGAGCGAAAACCCATGCTCAGCATTGAGCTGTCGAAACGACGCGCCCAACATGCTCTGAATTTCAGAACAAAGTGCCTGCACCCGGTTCAGGCCATCGCGCAAATTGCCAAAAGTTTCGGCATAGGCTTTTTTCACCCCCAGTTTGAGCCCTTTTTGGGCCAAAGCAACGGTTAGCTGGGCCATTTCCTTTTTTAGAGTGGCCGAACCCAACAATGCAAACACCTCACGCAACAATTTGAGGTGAACCGACCGCACCGCATGGATGCGCGAACCGCCCAAATCGAATTCGGCCTGCTCCTGGGTAATGCGCTGGCGCATGTTTTTTACCACGCCGGCATTCTTGCCCTGAAGCCCTTTGAGCTCCATCATCTGCTCGGCCAGATCCCGCCGACGCATATTGAGCACACGGCCGGTTTCAGTTCGTACTTCGCCGATAGCGATCGCCACGGCATTTCCCAAAATGGCGTGGCGTTGATCCATGATGCTGCTGCCCAGCGCCGCTTCGAGGTTGAGCAGGCAGCTTTGTTGCAACAAGGCCGGCTGGTTGGTCACCTTGCCCACCAGCCCTTTGTGTGCAGAAACGGCGATCACCTGCTCCAGCGGCACTTTGAGGGTTTCGGCGGTATTGGCGCGTTGGCGCTCAATTTGCGCCTGGGTTTGCGCTGCGGTACTCAAGGGGTCCCACAGCGTGTCAATTTTGTTGAGCACGATCAGCCGGGCATTCTTATGGCCCGCTTCGGTGATCAAATGTTCGTTCCAGATTGCCAAATCGGACTTGGTGACACCGGTGTCGGCGCCCAAAATAAAGACCACAGCTTGCGCCTGTGGAATGAGGCTGACGGTGAGTTCAGGTTCAGCACCGATGGCGTTCAGGCCCGGCGTATCAAGGATCACCAGACCTTGCTTCAGCAGGGGATGGGCAATATTGATGAGGGCATGGCGCCATCTGGGCACCTCGACCAAGCCTTTGGCATCTACCGGGGGGTTGTCTTGCGGCGCATCGGCGTTCCACAAACCCAACGCACGGGCTTCGTCCTGTGTGACCTTGCGGATCTCGGCTACTTTTTCAAGTGCCAGCGCGAGTTGTTTGGGGTCGTTCACATCCAGATCGATGCGGGTCCACTTCTCGGGAACCATGCGCCATTCCATCAGAGCCTGGGGCTGCAGCCGGGTTTCTATCGGCAACAAACGCAGACACGGCGGCACCTCGGCGTCATAGCCCATTTCGGTTGGGCACATGGTGGTGCGACCGGCACTGGCGGGCATGATGCGCCTGCCATAACCCGCAAAAAAGATGGCGTTGATCAGCTCGGATTTGCCACGCGAAAATTCGGCCACAAAGGCCACCATCACCTTGTCAGAGCGCACTTGCGTCTCCAGGCGGCGCAAACGCTCTTCCACGGCTGCGTCCAGCAGGTCGTGGTCTTTCATCCATTCACCCAACAATTTCAGCCGCAGGGCGAATTCGCGCCGCCACGCACCATGTTGGTCAAATTGGTCGTTGAATGAAGTGGTCAATGCGCTGGGCCTGATGGTTAAAGCTGACGGTCGTCGTCAAGCGGAATGCCGTGAGGTTTTCAATATAGCACTGTAGCTTGCCCAACAGACGGTTTTGGCCCTTGGACGGGGACGGCAAAGGTTATTTTTTCTGACAAACCGGGCAAAAAAACGTAGACCGCTGCCCTTGCCGAATCGTTTTTACGGTTGCCGCGCACTGACGACACGCTTCACCGGCCCGCCCATAAACAGCCGCTTGCAACTGAAAATAACCGGTCTTGCCATCAGCACTGGAAAAATCCTTGAGCGTGCTGCCACCCGCCTCCACAGCACGGGCCAGCACCTCGCGAATCGCTTCAAACAGCAAACCCGCTCGGGGACGGCTGATCGCACGAGCAGGCGTCGTGGGCCTGATACCGGCCATAAACAGGCTTTCAGACGCGTAGATGTTGCCGACACCCACCACCAGTTCGCCCGCCAGCAAAACTTGCTTGATGGGTGCCGCCCTGGTTTTGAGCCCGGTGTAAAAGGCCTGTAAGTCAAATCGGTCGGCGCTGGTGTCGTCCAGCGGCTCCATGCCCAGATGGCCGAGCAACTTTTGGGCAATGGCCGAAGCCTGACCAGGCGCAAAAACCACCGCACCAAAACGGCGCGGGTCATTCAGGCGCAACGCGCCTTGGCTGGTAACCAGGTCGAAGTGGTCATGAACGCCTGCTGGTGCCAGCCCGGCCGGATGATCCACAAATGACACGCTGCCCGACATGCCCAGGTGCAGCAGCAGAAGAGCGCCGTCCAAACTGGGCCCGGCCAAATCCAGCAACAGGTATTTGCCGCGCCGACGCACCCCCAGCACCTGCGCCCCTACCAGTTCGGAGACTTCAACGCCCAACGGCCAACGCAAAGGTTTGCCCAACCGTGCGGCAAGCACCTGCGCCCCTCGGATTCGATGGGCAAAACTTTGGCGGGTCACCTCAACTTCGGGTAATTCAGGCATAAACAACAGTTAAAAAAAGGGTCTCATCAAGTTGCCAAGTCGGCAAGATGGCGATGGATTATTATGGTTTCATGTTCCTTGCCAACCGATTCATGCGATTTGTTTTTACGCCACGCAGCGTACCCGGCGTCGCCGCAGCCCGTTTTGCACTGGCGCTGGCCTGCGTGGCGGGTGTGGCGGGTTCATTGCCCGCTTGGGCCCAAACCGGCACATTGCCCAAAAATGCCGTTACCGCTGCGCCGGTTGTACCCCCCGCTGCCCCCGAGCCAGATAAATCGGCGTTGGATGCAGAGTTGTTTTACCAATTGCTGCTGGGTGAGCTGAGCGTCTATGGCGGCGAGCCCGGTGAAGGCTTTTCCTTGCTGCTGGACGGTGCCCGCAAATCCAATGACGGCAAACTGTATGAGCGGGCCGTTCAGGTGGCATTGCAAGGTCGCTCGCCCGAACCAGCTCTGGCTGCCGCCCGGGCTTGGGCCAAGGCCCTGCCTAATTCACGCGATGCCAATCGTTATGTGTTGCAAATTCTGGTCGGCCTGAACCGGGTTGCTGAAAGCAGCGAGGCACTCAAAACTGAAGTCAACGGCACGCCTGCGCGCGAGCGTAACACCATGATTTCTGCGATCCCGCGCATCTACTCGCGCGCCACCGACAAAAAACTCGCCGCAACCGTTGTGGAACAAGCCCTGGCCGACAGCCTTGCCAGCCCCACCCATGGCGTAACCGCTTGGACCACGCTGGGCCGTGTCCGCCTGGAGGCTGGCGACACCCCCGGCGTGCTGGAAGCCGCCCGCCGTGCCCAAGCGCTGGATGCCAACGCCGAGGCACCCGCAGGACTTGCCTTGCAGCTGATGGACGCCAAAACACCGGCTGCCGAGGAAATTGTTCGCAAACACTTGGCGGGCAAACCGTCGCTTGAGTTCCGCATGGGTTATGCACGCGCCTTGATTGATGGCCAGCGACTGCCTGAAGCAGCGCAGCAGCTTCAGGCTGTAACGCGGGCGAAAGCAGATCATCCCCAAGCCTGGCTGGTATTGGGCTCGCTTGAGTTGCAAGACCGCAAATACGAAGCCGCTGAAAAATCACTCAGGCGCCACGTTGAGGTCAATCAGGCCGCAGGGGGCAACCGTACCGATACGGCCCGGGCTGAATCCAGCCGTGGCATGGCGCAAGCCTATTTGCAGCTCGCCCAAATTGCCGAGCAGCGAAAAGATTTCACATTGGCCGAAAGCTGGCTGGCCAAGATCGACAGCGCAGAAGACATGGTGAACGCCCAAAGCCGACGCGCCAACATCCTGGCCAAACAGGGCAAACTGGAAGAAGGCCGCAAATTGCTGCGCGCCTTGCCTGAAAAAGCGCCGAATGATGCCCGCATGAAACTCATGGCAGAGGTTCAGTTGTTGCGCGACAACAAACAATTCCAGGCGGGGTACGACCTGCTCACCGAAAAATCCCGCACCATGCCCGCGGATCAAGAGTTGAACTACGACCGTGCCATGCTGGCAGAAAAAATCGGCAAACTCGATGAGATGGAGCGTTTGCTGCGCCAGATCATCGCCACCAAACCCGACTACCAGCACGCCTACAACGCGCTGGGTTATTCATTCGCAGAGCGCAATGTGCGCCTGTCAGAAGCCCGGGCGCTGATCCAGAAAGCGCTTGAGTTTGCCCCCGGTGACCCGTTCATCACCGACAGCCTCGGATGGGTTGAATTCAGGGCCGGCAACCTGGCCGAAGCAGAACGTATTTTGGAAGGGGCCTTCAAAACCCGTCCCGACGCTGAAATTGCCGCCCACTTGGGTGAAGTTCTGTGGGTGCGCGGCAAGCGCGACCGCGCCTTGGCGATTTGGCGTGAAGGTGCGGCACTGAATGGTGACAACGAGACCCTGCTGGAAACGCTCAAGCGCCTGCGTGTGAAGCTCTAAATTTCTCTGTTTGTGTATTTTTGTAAAAAAATTAAATTATTTTTAATCTATTTTACTATTTTTTTTGTATCTGGATGTGCAATTGATACGAGAACCATAGCCAATAATTATAATAATAATATTGAAAAAATAGAAAATTTTCCCTTTAGGGGCCGCCTGGCCTTGCAGATCGCTGCAGATGCGAGCCAACTGGAAGCGCCACCGCGACATTTTTCAGGCGCGTTTGAGCTCAGCGGCAATCCGCAAGCCGGCGAGTTATTGCTCTTTACGCCCTTGGGCGGCATCGCCGCGCAACTCACCTGGCAGCCCCAATCAGCAAAACTCACGAGTAACGGCCAAACCCGCGACTATGGGGACTTGAACACCCTCTTGCGCCAGGTTGCCGGTGCAGAACTACCCATCGACGGCCTCTTTGCCTGGATGGACGGCCAACCCCTGCAAGTACCCGGCTGGGCCGTCGACCTTTCCCGCCATGCCGAAGGCCGCATCGGCGCCAAACGCCAACTGCCCGCCCCTGCGCTGGATTTGCGAATTGTTATCGAGCCGTGAATGCAGAGCCTTTGGGCCCGCGACATCCGCATTTCAATGCTCACCCCAAGAGACAGGCCCTACCTGCCCGGATAATGCCGGCATGAACGCGCTTTACGACGTTTGCGCGCCCGCCAAACTCAACCTCTTTTTGCATATCACCGGACGCCGGCCCGACGGTTACCACCTGCTGCAATCCGTCTTTATGCTGATTGATTGGTGTGACACCCTTCATTTTGAGATGCGCCACGACGGGAAAATCTCGCGTGAAGATTTGGCTGCCGCCGCCCCCACGGGTGCCTGCGCAAATGCCGCTTCCGGCATTGCCATTGACTCGGGTGCGAACCCAAGCCAAACCAGCCCACTGCTGCCGGTAAATGATCTGTGCGTACGGGCCGCCTTGGCCCTGCAAAACGAAGCAGCTGGGCTGCTCGGACACGGCGCAGCCGGCAAAATGGGCGTTCACATCGGGCTGGTGAAAAATATCCCGACCCAGGCCGGTATGGGCGGTGGCTCATCCGATGCGGCCAGCACCTTGTTGGCCCTGAACCGCCTGTGGGGGCTTGATTTTCCATTGCCACAACTCATGAGAATCGCCTTGCCCTTGGGGGCCGACGTGCCGTTTTTCTTGGGTAGCGGCAACGCCTGGGTCGAAGGCATCGGCGAAAAAATCACGCCGCTGGTTATTCCACCTGCCCGGTTTGTCGTGGCAAAACCACCCCACGGACTGGACACTGCCCTGATTTTTGCCCATCCGCTGCTGCCCCGCGCCACTGAAACTGCTATAATTTCAGGCTTTGCTGCAAACCCGTTTGGTTTTGGCAAAAACGACCTTCAAGGCGTGGCGCGGCAATTGTGCCCTGGTGTTGATCAGGGCTTGCAATGGCTCGAAACGCTGAAATTGGCGGCGCGGATGACTGGTTCTGGCAGTGCTGTTTTTGCTGCATTGCCGAAAAATCGGCCATCTTCGTTTGGTGATGAAATGGGCGATGGAGACAAAAGCCTTCAATCGCGCGCACCGGTCGGTTTTCGGGTCAGGGTCTGCAGAAATTTGTCAGTTCATCCCTTGGCGGGTTGGGCAAGCAGTTAGAAGCAGAAATGAGAGCGTTAAAGAAAAACTTTAAAACGCAGGCCGGGATCATCTGGTTTGTGCGCAAAGTTACAGTTTTGAGGTTGTAGACAAAAATCTGCAACCTGTGTAGGGGAGTCGCCAAGCTGGTTAAGGCACTGGATTTTGATTCCAGCATTCGAAGGTTCGATCCCTTCCTCCTCTGCCAAATTTCTTGGGCATTCAAGTCAGGCACACAGTCAGGCGTACACATTGGGCCCATTGCAATGGGAACCTCAGCGGAAAATTTCATGCAGGCTCCTTTGTCACCCGATTTCATGGTTTTTACCGGCAACGCCAACCGGCAAATGGCCGCGGACATTGCCACCCACCTGAACATTCGCCTGGGCGATGCCACGGTAGGCCGTTTTTCAGACGGTGAGGTTACCGTCGAAATCAACCAAAACGTACGCGCCCGCGACGTCTTTGTGGTGCAGAGCACCTGCTACCCGACCAATGAAAACCTGATGGAACTGCTGATCATGGTCGACGCGCTGAAACGCGCTTCGGCCGAGCGCATCAGTGCCGTTATTCCCTACTTTGGCTACGC
>JANOVW010000224.1:0-9055 GCA_031417575.1 Rhodoferax sp.
GAACGTGATGCTGCCCTGCTGTGGTGTGTAAACCCCGTTGATGCAATTGAGCATCGAGCTCTTGCCCGCGCCATTGGGGCCAATGATGGCCCTGACTTCGTGTTCACGCACGTCAAATGAAATATTGGTCAAGGCCTTGACGCCGCCAAAACTCAGTGAAATGTCCTTGACGTCAAGGATGACATCGCCGATCTTCTTGCCGTTCATGCTGCCGCCTTCATCGGGGTGAACATTTTTGCGTCGTCCAGCTTGAGGGTGGCGCTGACGCTGCCGGTACGGCCGTCTTCAAACTTCACCTGGGTTTCGATGAACTGGGTGGTCGCGCCCCCATACAAGGCATCCACCAGAACCTGGTATTTGTCTGCAATATAGCCACGGCGAACCTTGTTGGTACGTGTGAGTTCGCCATCGTCGGCGTCCAGTTCCTTGTGCAAGACGAGGAACCGGCTGATTTGGGATCCCGCCAGCAACGCATCGGCTGCCAGGTCGACGTTGACCTTTTCCACACATTCCTTGATCAGCGCGTAAATCTCGGGCTTTTGGGCCAGATCGGTGTAACCCGCATACGACAAATTGCGCCGCTCGGCCCAATTGCCCACGGCATCAAAATCAATGTTGAGCATCACGCACACCTTTTCGCGCCCATCGCCGTAAGCAACAGCCTCCTTGATGAACGGGAAAAATTTGAGCTTGTTCTCAACATACTTGGGTGCAAACATGGCCCCATCATTGGTGCCGCCCTTGATGCGGCCCACATCCTTGACGCGGTCAATGATTTTCAGGTGACCATGGGCATCGATAAAGCCCGCGTCGCTGGTGTGGTACCAGCCTTCTGCCGTCAAAACTTCAGCGGTGGCCGCCGGATTCTTGTAATACTCTTTGAGCAAGCCCGGTGACTTGACCATAATCTCGCCGTTTTCAGCAACCTTGATTTCAACACCGGCGCAGGGGATGCCGACCGTGTCAGCCTTGGCCTGATGATCGGGTTGCAGACACACAAACACGGCCGTCTCGGTAGAGCCATACAACTGCTTCAAGTTGATGCCAATGGAACGGTAGAAGGTAAACAGATCTGGGCCGATGGCTTCGCCGGCGGTGTAGGCGACCCGAACCCGGCTCATGCCGAGGTTGTTGCGCAGCGAGCCATACATCACCCAATTGCCGAGGGCGTACATCAAATTGTCGATGGTGCTCACAGGCTGCCCGTCCATACGCGCCGGACCTACCCGTTTCGCCAAATCCATGAAGTAGGCAAACATCTTGCGTTTGAACACGCCGGCATCTTCCATGCGGATCATGACGCTGGTCAACAAACCCTCAAACACCCGGGGCGGCGCAAAATAATACGTGGGGCCAATTTCCTTCAGGTCAATGGTGACCGTCGCTGCAGACTCGGGGCAGTTCACCACATAACCACAGGTCAACCATTGGGCGTACGAGAAGATGTTTTGTCCGATCCAGGCCGGCGGCATATAAGCCAGGACTTCCTCGGCGTTGGTCAGCTTGTCAAAGTCAGCGCCGGCTTTGGCCCGATCCAGCAACGAGTGGTGGGTGTGCACGACACCCTTGGGGTTGCCAGTAGTACCCGAAGTGAAAAACATGGCCGCCACGTCGTGGGCCTGCACTTGATTCACCAATTCGGCAAATTGGCCCGGGTGCTTGGCAGCGTGAGCCGCACCCGCTTCGATCAGGTCATCCAGCGATTGGAGCCCGGTCTCACTGTATTTGCGCAATCCACGCGGATCGTCAAAGTACAGATGGGCCAGTTGTGGGCAACGGTCGCGTATCTCCAGCAGCTTGTCAACCTGCTCCTGATCTTCGGCAAAGGCAAAACGGACCTCTGCGTTGTTGATCGGAAAAATACACTCAAGCGCAGCGGCGTCCTGGTAGAGCGGAATGGGCACGGCACCAATGGACTGCACTGCCAGCATCGTGGCATACAGGCGCGGGCGGTTGGCGCCTACCACCACCATATGTTCACCGCGCTTCAAGCCGGCGGTCTGAAGGCCAAGTGCGATGTGTTCGACCATTTTGGCCAGATCTGCCCAGGTCAGCGCTTGCCAGATGCCGAATTCCTTTTCGCGCATGGCAACCGCTTGCGGACGCTCTTGGGCATGCGAGAGCAATAAGCGGGGGAATGTGGTTTGCATAGTGTCGATGTTAAGGATTGATTTGACGTTTAGTTGTCGTTACGACGACAATTGAGGACGGGACCTACTAGGTGTTTTCCCGCCTCAGCCAACTGCCCTGCTTTTGAAACCGCGCCATGTCGAATGAAAACCCGCTTTTGCAGCGTCGCCGCCCACTCACGTCAAGCGAACTCTTGGCCATACCCTGGTTCGGTCAGCTGACCGCGCTTGAAAAGGAACGCGCAGCGGCAGATCTGAGGGTTGCCGACGCTGCAGTGGGTGATTATGTTTGCCGTACCGGTCGCGCCGCCACCTATTGGTTTGGTGTGATTGATGGGTTGCTGAAAATGAGCGCCGACGATGCCGATGGCAAAACCATTACCTTTACCGGCGTAGCGCCGGGCGGCTGGTTTGGCGAGGGCACCATGATCAAACGCGAGCCCTACCGTTACAACATACAGGCACTGCGCAAGAGCGCCGTGGTCGGTTTGCACGTCGACGCCTTCCACTGGCTGCTGGACAACTCCTTTGGGTTCAACCGGTTTGTGATGAACCAGTTAAACGAGCGTCTCGGGCAGTTCATCGCTGCCCGCGAGATTGACCGGTTGACCAATCCTGATGTTCGTGTCGCCCGCAACCTGGCCGCCCTGTTCAATCCGGTGCTATTTTCAGGCGTCGGGTCGGTCTTGCGGATTACGCAACAGGAACTGGCGTACCTGGTTGGCCTGTCCCGCCAGCGGGTGAATGAAGCGCTCAACACCTTGCACGCCGAAGGCTTGATTGAAATCCAGTACGGCGGCCTGCGTGTCGTCAACTTGGGGTTGTTGCGCGAAAAAAAGTAATCTTAAATTACTCCTTAAAAAAATACTGCAATTTGTTTCTATTTTAAATGCACAACAAGATATATATTTAATAGTAATTATGGTAATAAAAAATACGTTATTTACACCCAATTTAAATAAAAAAGAATTTGGGCCGGCTCGCGTGGTGCGTGCGGTGCAGGCGCCGACAAGCGTTGCAAGCCAGGCTCCTGCGCGCGTCAAGCCCACGCCAACTGACACCCTCGGCGTCAAGGCTGCACCGGGCGGGGCCGGCACGTCGCGGCTCAACAAACGCATGGCCGAACTGGGAATGGCTTCGCGCCGAGAGGCCGACGACTGGATAGGCCGCGGTTGGGTGAAGGTGAATGGCGTGGTGGCCAGCATGGGCCAGCAGGTCACGCCTGACGCCCGCATTGAAGTCAACAAGCAAGCGCAGGGCCAGCAGGCCAATCAGGTGACTATTTTGGTCAACAAACCCATGGGCATCGTCAGCGGCCAGGCAGAAGACGGCCACCTGCCCGCCATCACGCTTATCAAGCCTGAAAACCGCTGGCAAGACGACAACGCGCGTTACTTCTTCCACCCCAAACAGCTGCAAAGTCTGGTGCCTGCCGGGCGGCTCGATATCGATTCCATCGGCCTATTGGTGCTGACGCAAGACGGCCGCGTGGCCCGTCAGCTGATTGGTGAAGATTCCGTGATGGAGAAAGAGTATCTGGTGCGCGTGATCTACCTGGGGCTGGATAAAACCGGCGCACCCCTGGTGGATGCGCGCCCTGGCCAGTTGATTCGCATGGACGACGACGACCCGGTCAGCACCAACGTGCAGGCGGTTTTCCCCCCGGCCCTGCTGGCCAAATTGCGCCACGGTTTAAGCCTGGATGGCCAGGCCCTCAAACCCGCCAAAGTGGATTGGCAAAACCCCGAGCAATTGCGCGTCGTGCTGACCGAAGGCAAAAAGCGCCAGATTCGCCGGATGTGTGAACTGGTGGGCCTGAAGGTTGTCGGGCTCAAGCGGGTTCGCATTGGCAAGGTCATGCTGGGCAACTTGCCACTGGGGCAGTGGCGTTACCTCGCTCCCCACGAGTCTTTTTAACACCACGCCCGTTATTCGATGGGCGCTATGGCATTTGCCCACAGGTTCCAGGCCCGCTCGATCTGCCCTTCGGTTGATGCAGCTGCCAAAGCGGCCTCTTCTTCGTTCAGAAAGTTGATGCTGCCCAAAGCCGCCGCCTGAAGCTGCAGCTTGGCGTTGACCTCAGCGTAAATGGCGCGGTACACGGCCAGTTCAATCGACGGGGCGGTGGTGGTGGAACCATGGCCGCGCATCAACACACAGTTTTGCGCGCCCAGGGCTTGGGCCAAAGCCTTGCCCAGACCGGCATTGCGGATCAACATGTCCGTATTGCCCCCGGCTTCCCGAATTTCAAACAGCGCACTGCCACTGCCCAAAAAACCGCTCATGTGAAACACCGGGCGCAAACGCAGGCCGGTGACGCCGAACGGGATCACGCTTTGCGAATGGCTGTGCACGACTGAATGCACGTCGGGCCGCAAGCGGTAAATTTCGCTGTGGATGAATCGCTCCAGGTAAGACCGTTTGTCCGATGGCTGCGTCAGGTCGCCGTTCAGGTCGTAACGCAAAATGTCTTCGGGCCGCACCAAGCCGGGGGCCCGGTTGCAGGAGAGGAAAAAATGCGCCGGTGAGGCGGGGTCTCGCACGCTGATGTGGCCAAAACCATCCACGATGCCGTGGTGAAACAAGATACGGTTGGCCAGGGCCAGCTTGTCGCTCAGAGGATGCGCCTGGAGGGAAGTTGACGAGTCGTTTTTCATGGGGCGTGTTGTAACATGATCCGATGATTCTTCCATCCAAATTCTGGTCAGACCTCACCTCCAGGCATTTCGCCCAGCTTGCGGCCAGCAGCGATGGGGCCCAAGTGGTGGCCGTGCTGCCAGTGGCAGCCACCGAGCAGCATGGCCCCCATTTACCTGTCAGTGTCGATACCACGCTGGTCAACGGTGTGATTGAAGCCGCCTTGCCCCATCTGGCGGCAGATTTACCGGTGCTGTTCATGCCGACTCAGCAGGTTGGCAAAAGCAATGAACACATCCGTTTTCCGGGCACCCTTACCTTGTCTGCGCAAACCCTGATCAGCGTCTGGATGGAACTTGGAGCCTGCGTGGCACGTGCGGGCATCAAAAAACTGGTGCTTTTGAATTCGCACGGCGGGCAAGTGAGCGTGATGGACATCGTGGCGCGCGACCTGCGCTCAGCGCATGACCTGATCGTTTATTCGACCAACTGGTACACATTGCCGCTGGGCGATGCCGTGATGGGGTTGTTTCCGTCAGATGAGCACCGTTTTGGCATCCATGCTGGCGACATGGAGACGTCGATGATGCTGGCCCTGCGCAAAAAGTATGTTGACATGGAACAGGCCCGCAACTTCAAATCAACCGCGCAAGAACGCGCGGCCCGATACCCGCTACTGGGCAATGGCAGCAGCGCCAAATTGGGCTGGCAGGTGCAAGACTACAACGCCATGGGTGCAGCAGGGAACGCCGCCATAGCCACCGCAGCCAAAGGCCAGGCGATTCTGGAAGCCGCTGGTTTGCAATTGGCCAAGCTGTTGGGTGAAATCAGCACGCTGCCACTGAGCACTTTGAACCCGACGCCGCATTTTCCCGAGTAATTTCCCGATTGACGCCCATGAGCACACTCCTCGCGCTGCAAAACGTCGATAAGCGGTACAACAACGGCACCCTCGCTTTGCAAAACGTCAACTTGGCCATTGGCGAGCGCGAGTTCGTCAGTTTTCTGGGCCCATCCGGATGTGGCAAAAGCACGGCGCTGAAAATGATTGCCGGACTTTTGGAAGTGACTGCTGGCAGCATCCAGTGGAGCGACAACACGGCGGATCACGCCAAAGACATTTCCTTCGTTTTCCAGGAACCCACGCTCATGCCGTGGGCCAAAGTGTTTGACAACGTTTGGCTGCCGCTGAAACTCAAAGGGGTTTCACGCCAGGCTGCGCAGCCACAGGTTGACGATGTGCTGGCCAAAGTGGGCTTAAGCCAGTTCGCGCAGGTTTATCCGCGAGAGCTCTCCGGCGGGATGAAGATGCGGGTGTCGATTGCCCGCGCCATGATCACCCAGCCGCGCCTGTTGTTGATGGACGAGCCATTCGCAGCGCTGGACGAAATGACCCGTTTCAAGCTCAACAACGACACCCTGGCACTTTGGACGGCGCAGCAATTCACCACCATTTTCGTCACCCATAGCGTGTACGAAAGCGTGTATTTGAGCAACCGCATCGTGGTGATGGCGGCTCGGCCAGGCCGTGTGATAGCCGATCTGCGCATCGACGAGCCCTACCCGCGCGGCGATGCTTTTCGAACCACTGAGCGTTATGCGCATTGGTGCGTACAAGTGTCACAAGCCTTGCAAAAAGCCGGAGAACATCATGTCTGACAAGCCTCGCATCCAGACGAACCCAGCAGAAAACACCTTGGCAAAAAATGGCCTAAAACTACAAACATTGCAAAAGATATTGCCCTTTTTTGTGTTTTTTGCGGCTCTTGCGGCTTGGGAGTTGACGGTTCGTATCTATCAAATTCCGCACTACATCCTGCCGGCACCCACCCTGATCGCCACAACGCTGTGGGACAACCTGGGTTCACTGATGACCAGTTGGGTCTACACCATGAAAATCACCTTTGGTGCCTTGGTGTTGGCAGTGGTGGGCGGTGTGGCATTGGCCATGTTGTTTGCGCTGAACAAATGGGTTGAACTGTGCTTGTTCCCGTTTGCCATCGTTTTGCAGGTCACACCTATCGTAGCCATCGCACCCCTGATCCTCATTTTCATTGACAGCACCGCAGCAGCGCTTTTGTTGTGCGCCTGGATCGTCGCATTTTTTCCCATCCTCTCCAACACGGTGGTGGGCTTGCGCAGTGCAGACCACAACCTGCGTGATCTGTTTTCACTTTATCGGGCAACCCCGTGGCAAACGTTGCGCCATTTGTTGATTCCCTCGGCCATGCCGTATTTCATCGCCGGGCTGAAAATTGCCGGCGGCCTGAGCCTGATTGGTGCTGTGGTGGCCGAATTCACAGCGGGCGCAGCAGGCAAAGACACCGGGTTGGCCTCGCGTATTTTGGAAGCCAGTTTTCGCACAGAAATACCAAAAATGTTTGCTGCACTGGTGCTGGTATCGCTCACCGGTATCCTGATTTTTTTGGCTTTCAACGCTGTTTCAAAACTTGTTCTGGGTTCATGGCATGAGAGCGAAATCAAAAGTAGCCGCTGAACGCGTTTTGCTGGTGGAGCGTTGCCTTTGATCGAACTTAAAAACCTGGTGATCCCGCCCAGTGTGCGTGGATTCGAATCTGCCGCCGAAAACTTTGACATTCGAATCGAAAATGGGCTGCTCTCAGACATAAAACCCGCAGCGTCCGTCGACCCATCGCGCCCATCCCACAGAACGCAACCCAGGGGTGGCATGCTGATCCCTGCACTGGCGGATCTGCATGTGCACCTGGACAAAACCTACGTGGTGCAGCAAATGGGTGCCGTCGATGGTGACCTGTTCAAAGCCATTACCTTGATGGCCGAACACCGTGAGAATTGGAGTGGTGCCGATATCTACCGACGGATGGAACGGGCCCTGCAAAACGCCTACGCGAATGGCACGCGCGCCCTGCGCACCCACCTGGATTGGCCGCGCCCGGTAGCTCCCCGAAGTTTGGCCGAGTTTGAGAAGCTACGCCACCTGTGGCATGGCCGTATGCTGCTGCAATGCGTGGCGTTAACACCTCTGGATGAGTTCACCCCTGGCGGCGCCTCCAATACCGACACGGGCGAACACATCGCCTGGCAACTCGCAGGGCTGAATAAGCGCAGTGATGCCCGCTCGGGCGAAACGGCTTTGCTCGGTGCCTTTGTTTATCGAAACGACAACCTGTATGAAAAACTCCAGCGCGTATTTGACCTGGCGGCCCGGTACAACCTGCATCTGGATTTTCATGTCGATGAAGGGCTGGATCATGATGCGTGCGGCTTGCGCGCCATTGCAGAATTGACGCTTCAAAATGCCTTTCAAGGCAAGGTAACCTGCGGGCATGCGTGCTCGTTGTCAATGCAAAATTTAACGTTGGCCCAGCAGACGTTACGCCTGTGTTCTTCGGCGGGCATCAACCTGGTGGCCTTACCTACCACCAACCTGTATTTGCAGGGCGCCTGGGATCAAACCCCCGTTGAGCGGGGCCTTACCCGGTTGAAGGAAGCTGCCGCCCTGCAGGTCTCCACCAGCATTGCAACCGACAACGTGGCTGACGGTTTTTACCCCTACGGCAGTTATGACCTGATGGACACGTTTGCCCTGGGCGTTCAGGTTGGCCACTTGAGCCCGGCCGACGATTGGTTACCGGCGATCTCCATTCGCCCAGCCACGGCCATGGGCCTGCCCTGGGAGGGCAAGATAACGCCCGGGTGCCCGGCCGATTTCATTCTCCTCGCCGCCCACGATCGTTATGAATTGATGACACCGACCGGCCGCCAGCGGCGGGTCATTCGGCACGGGAAATTTTTGGATCAAAACGCATGACCACATTGCAGCAATTTCAAGCAGACATCTCGGGTATTGAATACCTCACAGACCCTGAACTGGTAGCCAGCAAGTCGCGCGACTATTACTGGTACAGCCCCATTCTCAAAGCGCAACTTGACGGCAAATCGGGTGACATCGTCGTCAAACCGCGCACAGAGGCAGAGGTTTTGCGCGTCGCAGCCGCCTGCGCCAAAAACCGCCTCAAAATAACCGTTCGCGGCGGCGGCACTGGCAATTACGGGCAATGTGTACCCTTGCAAGGGGGGGTCATACTGGACATCGCGGCGCTCAACCACGTTTTGACGATTGAGGTCGGCAAAGTGACCTGCCAAGCCGGCATTCTGATTGCCGACCTTGAAAAGGCTGTGCGGGCGCATCCCGCCGTGCCCGGTGGCCAGGAAATCATGATGTTCCCCAGTACACGCGACATGGCCACCATAGGCGGCTTTATCGCGGGGGGGTATGCGGGCGCGGGCAGCGTGCGAAACGGCAT
>JANOVW010000225.1:0-1540 GCA_031417575.1 Rhodoferax sp.
GCAACCGCCGCGCTGATTTCACCCAGCAATTCGTTTTGCCGCTGCAACTGGTCGTCGCCATGCGTGTCAAAACCGCCAATCGAGCAGAAAAAACACTGACGGGGCAGGCCCAGTTGGGTCCGCGCGGCAATCAGGCGGGCAATCATTTTCAGTTGCTGCCCCAAACCGGTATTGGGGAACACCGTCGCCAAGGTCGAGGAGCCCAGTGCTGTCGTGAGCACCCGCTGGTTTTCAATCGAGCGGCCCATGACATCGAGCCAGGCTTTGTCGAGCAGGTGGCTGCGCGATTCGCCCAAGGTTTGGCTGATGGCTACCGACAGCGGATCGGTACCCGTGGGGTTATAAAAATTAAAACCAAAGTTGCCACTGGAGGACACCTTGTAGGCTGCCAAATTCACGTCGCCGGTTTCCCACACATTGCCGCCCGCCACCGACAACACGCCGTAGCCCCGGTTCATGGCGTCCGATGCCAAGACGCGCTCCATCATGCGCCCGCCCCAGCCATGGCGCGGTGGCGCATCGACGATGGCGCTTTGCCATTGGGCTTGCTGATCCGAGTGGGAAAACAGGTTGTCGGGCAGCGGCACGCTACGGGCGTTCCACTGGGCTTTGGTGGTGGGCACGGCCAGCGGGCCCACATTGGCGATCACAGCGGCTTTGCCCTGCGTAAACAAACCCTGCATGCCAGCCATGGCCGGATGCAGGCCGTAGGTTGCACCACCGGTGTTGGTGGGTGCAATGGGCAGCAATGCCGCTTGCCCCAGCGCCAAGTTGGTGCGCAGGGCCCGGTATTGGTTATAAGGGGTGGTGTCCAGCGGCACCACCATGTTGTTGCTGTCGTTGCCGCCAAACATGAACAAGCAGACCAAGGCCTTGTAATCGGTGGCCGATTGCGCGGCTGCGCCCATGTGCGCCAGCGTTCCGAGCCCCATGCCGCTGGCGGCAGCCGTACTGGCCATTTTCAGAAACTGGCGGCGCTTGAGTTGCCATTGCAAAGTATGGCTGGTTTCAATGGTTTTGCTGGATGTCATGGTGATGCTGGTGATTTTGGCGGTGGTGGTGGCGGTGTCGGTGTTTTAAACGGGTCTTATTTCTGGATCACAAAATCGGGCGACATGGCCGTCACGATCAGCGCTGCACGAACACGGCTTTTGTGGCGGTTGTCGGTGCCGCCGGGCATGGTGGTGAGCATTTGTAACAGCCGGGCCCGAGTGGCCGCTGTCATCTGGTAGGCGAACAACAACGCATCGAGGTGATCAACCAACGCGGCCGGTGCAACCGCCAAGGCTTGAAGGGGCAGCAGGTTCAGGGTGAGTCGGCTGTCGCCATTGCCATACCCACCGTTGTTGATCACGCCTGAGAAAAAGTTCAGCGATGCAACCACCGTGGTCTCGGTGGTGATTTGGAACTCGGGCGAATACAAATTGGCTTTGGCTACCGCGCCGGGCTGGCGAAAGTTGGGCGAAAAAAAGTTAAAAACAGAAGGCGCCAACAACGGGCTTTGGCCCAGGCCGTTGTCTGAACTGTCGAGGTAATGAAT
>JANOVW010000226.1:0-6709 GCA_031417575.1 Rhodoferax sp.
AACCGACCCACCCTGCCAAGCGCCCGGTAACGGGAATGCGGGTAAAGAACTGAACCGCCAGCAGATAGTGGCGCACAAATTTCATGTTGTAGCCTGGGTCGTATCGATTGAGGTGGCCACACCCGCATGGGCAAAACTGGCCATCTCCCGCAGAATGGCACAGGCCGATTGCAGCAGCGGCCAGGCCAGCGCCGCACCCGAACCTTCACCCAAACGCAGGCCCATATCCAGCAGCGGCTGGGCTTTCAAATGCGCCAGCATGAGCGTGTGGCCCCGTTCGCCCGAGCGGTGCGCAAACACACAACGCTGCAACACCAGCGGCTGCAGGGAGTGCGCTACCATCACGACGGCGCTGGCAATAAAACCATCGACCAGCACCACACGGCGCTCATGCGCGGCCTGCATCACCGCGCCCAACATGGTGGCCATCTCAAAACCGCCAAAAGCGGCCAACATGTCAAGGGAATCCGTGGCTGCCGCGTGGCGCTGCAGGACGTCACGCAGTACCGCCGTTTTACGCAGCACACCGGCGTTATCGAGCCCGGTGCCAGCACCCGTGCACACGGCGATATCCTGGCCGGTTAACCGGGCCAAAAGCAACGCCGCCGCCGAGGTGTTGCCGATCCCCATTTCACCCAACAACAACGCGTTTCCGGGCAGGCTTTTCACCAGCTGACGCCCGTTGGCGATCGCTTCTTGGCATTGGGCAGCGGTCATTGCAGCTTGCCGGGAAGCGTCTTGCGTGCCGCTTCCAGCACCAGTGGGCTTGCAGACATGCAGGCCAGCGCGTGAGGTGCCCGGCGGCAGGCCATGCAAAAAATCATGATTGACGCCGCAATCAGCCACTGTCAGGGTGATGCCATGTTGCCGTGCCAATACGCTCACCGCTGCACCACTGGTCAAAAAATTCTCGACCATTTGCCAGGTCACGTCACTCGGATAGGCCGAAACCCCCTGCGCGGCCAAACCGTGGTCACCCGCAAAAACCACCAGTTGTGGCTGCACCAACCGGGGCGTTTCGGTGCCCAGGATTTGGCCAATCGTCAGGGCCAATCGCTCGAGTTGCCCCAACGAACCCAGCGGCTTGGTTTTTTGGTCCAGCTTGCGTTGCAGGGCCTGGGTGAGCCCGGGGTTGGATAGGTCAGCGAGTTGGGGCAGTGAAGCAGTCATGCGTGTTGTGGGCTTAAATCTGGGGTGCAAGTGCTGAGGCAAGTGTTGTGAAAGTGGTTGTCGGCGGTTGGGTCCGCCCGAGGCGGGGTACTAAGCAATCAGCGCTTGCAAAACGCCGGGCTCGAAGTGTTTTTCGATGTAGTCGGCCAGCCCCTCAAACACGGAATCCAGCGTGGGTACTGACGCACCAAACAAGGCCCGCATCACGTCGACATCTTCAAACAGGCCGTGCACATAGATGCCCAATACGTTGCCGCGTCGGTTGAGCCAGGCCAGGTCGTCTGGCAAAACGGCTACGGCAATATCACCTGCCTGGGCCATGGCCGGGTGTTGCGCGGTTTGGCCGTGGTGAATTTCATACCCTTGTACGGTGACGCCCGCCAGTTTGGGCCAAGGGGAACCCGAGGCCAGCACCGCCGGGTTGGCTTGAGCGTGCAGGGTTTTAGCAAATCGCGTCTGCGTATGTTTAACCGTTTTATCGGGCGCGAAAACGGTTACCAGCGGCAGCAAGCCCAGGCCAGGCGCGTTGCCGTCAATGCCATGCGGATCAATCAACGCTTCACCCAACATCTGCAAACCACCACAAATGCCCAACACGGTACCGCCCTGCCCGGCGTGACGCGCGATGGCGCCATCCAGCCCCTGCTGGCGCAGCCAGGCCAAATCACCGCTGGTGTGTTTGGAGCCAGGCAAGATGACCCAGTCGGTCGCCGCATTCAAACCCGCCAACTCAGCCGGACTGCGCACCCATTGCAGGCGCACGCCCGGCACGTTTTTGAGCGGCTGAAATTCATCCAGGTTGCTGATGCGCGGGTAGGCGATGACGGCGATGGTTCGAACCACCGCGCCAGCCGCAAGTGTTCTGTCGTCAAAAATTCCGTCTTCTTCGGGCAGGCCATGTTGCCACCACATCGGCAAAGTTGCCACGGTGGGCACGCCTGTCATGTCTTGCAACATCTGCGGAGCCGGTGCCAACAGACCCGCATCACCGCGAAATTTATTCAGCACAAAGCCTTTGATCAAAGCCCGCTCGCCGTCGGGCAATAGCGCCCACGTGCCATACAGGTGGGCAAAGGCACCGCCCCGGTCAATGTCCGTCACAAGCAAACAGGCCGCCTGGCAGTGCAGCGCTACCCGCATGTTGACGATGTCGCTGTCGTGCAAATTGATCTCTGCAGGTGAACCAGCGCCCTCAATGACGACTACGTCGTTTTCAGCGATCAGTTCCTCCAGCGCCTGCGCAATCACTGGCCAAACCCGCTCGCTGCGCCCCCGCCAATCCATTTGAGTTAGCCCATCATGGACTTGCCCCAACAGCAACACTTGGCTATGGTTATCACGCTCGGGTTTGAGCAAAAGCGGGTTCATGCGCACCTCCGGCACAGCTCGCGCCGCTAGCGCTTGAAAGTATTGGGCACTGCCGATCTCGCCGCCACTGGCTTCGCTGGCAACCTGGTTTTCCTGCCAAGGAGCCCGACGGGAAAATACGACCCCCGCGCAGGCCAGCGACGTATGCTGCAGTGGCGCGTGGGGGCCAACCACTCTGGCGTTGTTGCTCATGTTCTGCGCCTTGAACGGGGCAACTTTGTGGCCTTGGCGGGCGTAGTAGCGGCAAAGGGCGGTGGTCAGCCAGCTTTTGCCGGCGCCACTGGTGGTGCCCAGCACCATCACGCATTTGGCTGTCATGTGTATGGCCTCATGGAGCCTCTTCAATTGCTACTAATAGTATAGCTAATGATGCAATTATTATATAAACAAAGACCACCTTTAATGCATACCCTATTGCAAGTGACGTGTCTGCAGCCTGCACAGGCCGCCCAGATGAATTCAAGGCATAAGCACCCGGCTTGTGGAGGCAAACACCTAAACCCAATGCCATCGCAGCCATCGGCCAGCCGCTGTTGGGTGACGGGGTACGGCGCGCTTCGCACCGCAATGCAGCCATCGGCACACCACCTGCCACCAGGGCCAACAGCGCCGCCGTGATGCGGGCTGGTACCCAACTCAACACATCATCGGCCCAAGCTGCCCACTTGCCAGCCCACTCCCACACCCGCCCGTTACGCGCACCGTGGTAGCCCCACATGGCATCGGCTGTATTGGCAAACCGGTAGAGCGCGGCACCGGGCAAGCCCAACACGACAAACCAGAAAATCGGTGCCACAACGGAATCGTTGAGGTTTTCGGCCAGCGATTCGATGGCGCTTTCACGCACTTGTGTCTCCGTCAGGGTGGTGACATCGCGGCTCACCAGCCAGCCCAGGCGCTCACGCCCGGCCTGCAGCGATTTGCCCAAGGCTTCTTCAACACCCTGCACTTCATCCCGCAGCATGCGCCATGCGAACATGGGTTTGAGTGCCAAGCCCAACAGCAGTGTGGCCAGCACCGTGGCCAGCCAGCCGTACCCCGCCAGCATCAGACCAAGCGATTGAATCGCCCAGGCCATGCAAACAACTCCAATCGCCCCCGCCAGCCAGGCCGTCACCCCCAGCGCAAATGCTCTGACATTCTGGGCAGCAACATCGATCGCCTCCGCCAACGGGGCCACGCGTTCACCGGCCCACCGCAGATAGTTGCCCATCCAGACCACCGGGTGAAACCTGGATGGTGGCTCGCCCCATTGGCTGTCAAGCCAAAATGCCACGATCACTGCAAAAGCGAAAATGTGGGGCTTCGACATGTACGAACCTAATCCTCAATCCCACGCTGTGCCGGTATGCCCGCCTTGAAAGCGTGCTTCACCATCGTCATCTCGGTGACGGTATCAGCCAGCGCGATGATCTCGGGCGGGCAGCGGCGGCCTGTGAGTACCAGGTGCACGTGGCTGGGGCGCGTGCGCAGGGTTTCCAATACGTCGTCCAGGGGCATCCAGCCGTAGATCAGCGGATAGGTGATCTCATCGAGCGTCACCATGAAATAGTCGCCGCTCACAATCGCCGCCTTGGCCTTCTGCCAGCCATCACGCGCCAGTTGCGCAGAGTGCTCCAGATCCTGGCTTTTCCAGCTGAAACCGTCGCCCAGGCCCTCAATCGGGATACCCAATTGCTCGAACATGCGGTGTTCACCAAAACGCGCACTGGGTACCTTCATGAACTGAAAAATCTTCACGGCCTTGCCGCGACCGTGCGCCCGCAATGCCAAGCCGAAAGCCGCCGTGCTTTTGCCTTTGCCGTCTCCGGTGTTGACGATAACGATGCCGCGGCGCTCGCCTTCGGGTTTTTCGTAGGGCTTGTTGACAGGTGGGGTTTCAATGTCCATGGTGGGCTCAGGCCTTTCAGGTTTTTCAGGTTTTAGATCGTCCAGACAAGCCGCGCGGTCAAGGCGTGACTGGCAAGGCCACCCATTGGCCACCCAGCGCATGGATGGCGATGCGGTTTTCAAACACTGCCTCGAGGGCGCGGTGGGTCGTGGCATCGGCGCAAGCGCCCTGGTGGGTGATGCGGCCCTGCTCCATGATGACCATGGCATCCGCTTGCAGGGCAGCTGAAATTTCATGTAGCACACTGACCACGGTTTTGCCCTGGACCACCAGCGCCCGCACCAGCGCCAGCCAGTCGGCTTGATGCGGCGGATCGAGGTTGGCCAGGGGTTCATCCATCAGCAGCACATCGGCTTCAACTGCCAAAGCGCGGGACAGCAGCACCCGTTGGCGCTCGCCGCCCGAGAGCTGGCCCAACGCCCGGCCCCGCCATTCCCACGCCTGCGTGGCCCGCAGCGCCCGCTCCACCGCTGCCCGGTCGGCCGGGCTTGGCGCAGCCAGCCAGGCCTGATGCGGCAGGCGGCCCAGCATGGCGACATCGTGCACGGTGAGATCATCCCCGGTGGATTCATTCTGGCCCAGCCACGACAGTTGTCGGGCGCGCCGTGGCCCGGGCAAACTGCCCAACAACTGGCCTCCCAAGGTCACCGTGCCCGTGTGCGGCAACAAATGCGCCAACACTTTCAACAGGGTGGATTTGCCCGCGCCATTGGGGCCGACGATACTGGTCCAGCAGGCCTGGGGGATCTGCAAAGAAACGGCATGCAGCACCGCACGGGCACCCAAACGGGCGGTGACGGCGTCGGCCTCTATTGCGATGCCGTTCAGGGGCCGAACCCCATGCGTGATGGCGTTCAAATGCATGACGATGGTTGAATGAATAAAAATGTCATGCGGTTCAACCCGTGGCATCGCGGGTGGCGCGGTGCATCAGCCACAGCAAATACCCACCACCCAACACGGCCGTGAGCACGCCCACGGGCAGTTCTTGCGGCGCAATCAGCCAGCGCGCCAGCGTGTCAGCCGCCATCAGCAGCAAGGCACCCATCAGGCTGGAGAGCAGCATGAGCGGCGCGTGGGTGGTTTTGACGATGGAGCGCACCACGTGGGGTGCCGCCAGACCGACAAAGGCGATCAGGCCAGTCTGCGCCACTGCGGTGCCGGTGGCCAAGGCCAGCACGGCCACCAAAGCTGCCCGCATGGGCCCCAGCGGCAGACCCAAGCTGCGCGCGGTGGCGTCCCCCAGGCTCAGGCCGTCCAGCACGCGTCCCAACAACCCGGCCGCTGATGCACACACCCCCCAAACGGCGGCCATCAGCAAGCAGGCGGTCCAGCCGACAAAACTGGTCGAGCCCAGCATGAAGGCCTGCATGGCTTGCAGGGAATCGGGCGAAAACAGCAGCACCAGATGGGTCAACGCACCCAGCACCACGCCCACCACCACGCCCGCCAGCAACAAGCGCAAGGTGTGCTGGACACCCGTTGACAACGCCAAGGTGAGCAATACCGCCAGCACGGCACCGCTGAATGCCGCCCCGGTCAGGCCCAGCCGCACCCAGGCACTGCTTGAGAAAACGCTGACTGCCATGCCGGCATTCATCATGCTGCCGCCCAACATACCGGCACCGCCACCCATGGCCGCCAGCGCCAACGCTACGCCCAGCGACGCACCCGAGGCGCTGCCCAGCAAATACGGGTCGGCCAGCGGGTTGCGAAAAAGCCCCTGCGCCACGGCGCCGGCCAAGCCCAGCAGGGCACCGGCAACCCAGGCACCCAAGGTGCGCGGCAAGCGAATCTCCCAAACGATCTGCTGCGCCATTGCGGTCTGCGCCGGGTCTTGATCCGGATGCAGAAGGGGTCGAAAGAGATTTTCAAAACCCGTGCTGCCAACACAAATGCCCACACCTGCCAGCACTATCGCTCCCAGCAACAGCGCCCACACCAGCAGGGGCAGGCGCTGCAGGTTGGCGCTGATCGCTTCGCTATTGCTATTGATCACGCGATTGTCCTGACGGCTGCCAGCAGCGTTGTTCACGGCGTGGCGGCCTTGGGCTGGGGCTGCGAAGGCGTTTGGGGTGCCTTGTCGGCCAGGCACTGCGCCATCAGCCGGGCCGCTTCGGCCATGCGCGGCCCGGGGCGCACCAGCACATTGGCTTGTTCGGCGGGGAACACACACACCCGCTGTTCACGCAAGGCACGAATGCTGTGCCAACCAGGGCGTTGCGCCATGCCGTCCACACCGCGCTGGCCGATCATGATGACATCGGGGTTGGCCCGCAC
>JANOVW010000227.1:0-5876 GCA_031417575.1 Rhodoferax sp.
CATCAAGCCCACCGATACGACGGGTTTGGTCATCGAATAAATGCGGAAGATGCCATCGGCCGGCATGGGGGCCTTGGTTTCGGCGTTCAACACGCCCATGGCGCGCTGATGTACCACCTTGCCATCGCGGTAAACCAGCATCACCGCACCCGGCAGGCGACCATTGGCGATGTCTGATGCGATCACGTTGTCGAGCTTTTGCAAGGCGGCGCTGTTCATGGGCCCCGGGCCCGCCGAGCCCGCGCCCATGTTGGCGCAGGCAGAAAACAGCGTCAGGCCGCTCAGTGATGCGGCCAGCAGCGCGCGGCGCCCCAGGCAAAACGTGTTGAGATGGTGGGTATGGAACATGGGTTTTGTCTGCTCTCTGTTGGGTTTTGAAACGGCACCAAATGTGCAACATCAGTGCCGCGCTGGCAGTCACGGAGGTGTCAAAAGCTACATTTTAAATAGCTAATGATGCAATCAAAATATCAACAACATGCATAAATCTATCCGGAACCTCTGAACTAACCTGTCTGCAAGGCCCCTTGCGGCTGATGCAGATCGTGGAATACTATGAGCTGTTTGTTACCACTTCACCACCGCCCATCAACACCCATCAACAGGACTAACGCCATGCTTCAACGCCTTGCACCCCTGGCCGCCGCAATTTCGCTTGCGGCTTGCGCCTCGAACCCCGAAACAGTGACCAGCAGGGGCGCGGCACAACTGAAGCCGACCGCGGGCAACACCGTGTCGGGCACGGTCACGTTTTCGCAGCAGGCCAAAGGCGTGTTGATCGCGGGTGAAGTCCGTGGGCTCGCACCCAACCGTGAGCATGGCTTTCACGTGCACGAAAAGGGTGATTGTTCCAGCCCCGACGGCATGAGCACGGGCGGCCACTTCAACCCCACCGGTGCACCGCATGGCGCACATGACCACAGCCAGCGTCATGCCGGTGACCTGGCCAGTCTGAAAGCTGACGCAACCGGCCTGGCGCGCTTCAGCTATTTATCAGACGCCATCAGTGTCGGCTCGGGTGTTGCCAATGTGGTGGGACGGGGGCTGATTGTTCACCGTGACCCGGACGATTTCAAAACCCAACCCACCGGCAATTCAGGCCCGCGCGTGGCTTGCGCCGTCATTACCCAGGGTTGAGCCAGCGCCCAGCCTGTCATACACACGCAGGGCGGCATAGGCATCATTGGCGGCGTACACCAGTTGCGCTTCGGTGAGGTGCCGGTTGGCCCAGTTGCTGGTGGCAGCCTTTTTGCTTTTGATGAAACGTCGGTTGAACAACACGGCGACGGCACCTTTCACACCCATTTCCTTGCGGTAGCCCTTGTCCCGAAACAGCGTGTTGAGTTCCAGCACGCCCTCGGGCTGTACGCCGAGTTTGCTGATGATGCGTTTGCGGTCGTCGCCAAGCCCAAAACCGGCCTTGACGTGACCCGGCAGGGCCATCAGTTGCGCGACCACCCCGCGGCATTCAGGGTCATGCAACTGGAAGACCCAGGCGTGGTCGCGGGTGGCAAGTTGCACGATATGCGGGCCATCTGAGACGTCACCAACCCGAAAGGTTGGTTTGGATTCAGTGTCGAACCCCCAGGCGGGCGCCCCCGCCAAGGCAGCGTGGGCAGCGCGGGCCTGGGCACCCGTGCTGACCAGGGTGATGTCGCCCAGACCCAGACGCTCAAACGGTTCAAGCAGGGCAATGGCATCGCTATCTGGCACAAGGTGCTGCGTGGTTTGGGAGCGGGGTGGCCGCAGTGGCGCATCAATCAGGGGCTGGTTCATAGGGACGTATCATCGCCGCTCAAGGATTGTCATGAAAAAAACGTATTCGCTTGCCGTAGAAGGCAAAAACCCCGCCCGCCTGCTGGAGGCCACCAAACACGAGATTCGCAAATACATCAAACGCGAGCGTCGCCGCGATTTGCCAGCCGGTGTTGATTTTTGGGATTTTGATTGCCGTTTTGGCCCCAGCGCCGAAGAAGCCGCTGCGACGCACCTGGCCGAGATAACGCCGCAGATCGACGCGCTGGTTTTGAGCGGTGGCACACAGTTTTATGTGGAAATTTTGGCCAAACACGGCCATCGCAAAGCGCGGGTGGAGAGTCAACCGGGTGAAGCGGGTAAAGAACCCATCAATCCAGCTTGATACCCAGATCAACCGCCACTTTGATCCAGATCGGCACTTCGATCTCCCAAAACTTGCGGGTGTCGACCAGGTTTCTGGGTTTGCTGGGAATGGCAAAACTCTCGCGCAGCTTGGCGGAGCGCTCCGTATTGGCCCCTTCGACCACGACCGCCGACAGCATTTTGAGCACTGCTTCGGGCGTGCCCGCCGGGGCCATCAGGGGCAGGCCACCTTCGAGGGTGACCAAAGTGTCGGTCAAGCCTTGTTCTTGCAAGGTGGGCACATTGGGCAGTTTGGGTGAACGGTAGGTGCCGGTTACGCCAATGGGCCGTACGCCGCGCGTCGAAACCGTGTTGAACGCCTGATAGCTGCCGATGGCAATTTGCAGCTGCCCCGAAACGACGTCGATCCACATGGGCGCCTCACCCCGGTAGTGGATGGACTGGATTTTGGTGCCTTCACGGCGGTTGGTTTGGTCTGCCACCATGTGCGGGTACGAGCCCGGCGCATAGGTACCCATGTTGGTCTGGTTGGTTTTGGCAAAAGCGATGAATTCCTTCATGTTGGTGGCTGGCACCTTTTCTGACACACCCACCACCAGCGGGCCCGACGGGAACACGGTGACCGGGGTGAGGTCTTTGTCGAGGTTGTAGGGCAGCTTGGTGTACAACACGCGGTTGTGCCACACGGTGCCCGAGGTGGTCATGAGCAGGGTGTAGCCGTCGGCTGGGGCCTTGGCCACCATGTCGATGGCGATCACGGCACCGGCGCCGGGGCGGTTGTCTACCACCACCGATTGCCCGGTTTTGGCGCTGAGCTGGTCGGCATACAGCCGGGCGTAGGCGTCTGTCAGGCCCCCCGGCGGGAAGGCCACAATGATGCGGATGGGCTTATTGGGCCATTTGCCGCTTTGCGCCATGGCAGCAGGCACGTAGGCACTGGCGCCCAATGCACCGGCCCCCAAGGCAGCAGAGGCAGACAGAAAGCGGCGACGCGTGGCGGTAGCGGAAACAGACATCGAGAGGCTCCTGAGGGCAACAATAATGCGGCAAGTCTAGGGTGTTGCCCCTGCCTCAAACGGGAGGGGAAACCCCTGCCTGAGCGCCCACACTGCTCTGAGAAGAACAATGTGAGATGCGGTGCCGCCCGTGCGCGGGCAGGGCGCGACACTTAAATAATATGCAATTAATTTTATATTTACATATTATTTGATACTATTTAATTCAATTTTGATATTTATAATATAGCTAATTGTGCAATTTTTACGTTAATAATTGTCAATATTTTATAAATATTTATATTAATATTAAATAATTTTGACTCTACATCGCCCGCCAAAAGATGTAATCAGCCTGGTATTTCACCACTTGCTTCTGCCCCGTGGCAGATGCCGTGCACGGGGTAGCCGGTGCCACGCCACCTTGCGTGTTGACCCGCTGGATGTAGCTGGTGCCCTGCATCGCACCACTACCCATGGCCGGGTTGGCTTTGACCAATTGCAACGGAATACTGCCGGGGCCGGCAGGTGCGACGGCGACTTGCGCACCCGTCACCTTGCTGCCGTCTTTGCTCTCCCAAGTGGCGGGTGGCCCGAAATAGCGGCCTACGACCTGGCCGCTGCGGTCTTTCAGGCCTGCGTCGGGGCCCACAAACACCCATTCAAACTGGCCCGGCATGGCGGCTTTGACCCGGCATTCGTAGGTGATATCACCAGCGGCGGCGGTTTCCATCACCACGGCATGGCCAGTGGGTACTTTCACCGCATCAGGCAGGCTGGCTTGGCTGAACACCGGCGCGTTGCCCATGCTGGCGCAGGCGGTCAGGCCAACCGTAGCGGCCGCCAGAGCGAGTTTCGATACCAGCGGCAAAAAGGTTTGCGGCAGGTTTTGGTTTTGGGTTTGGGTTTTCATGGGTTGCTCCTTGGTTAAAAAATCAGAAATACAAAATGTTTGCTCGTCATCACTTCAGCGTGGCCAGGTAGGCCACAACGTCTTCACGTTCACGCGCGTCGCCCAGGCTGTAGTTCATGGCCTGGCCGGGTATCACCGTTTCAGGCCCGGCCAGCCAAGCCACCAGGTTGGTGCGGTTCCAAACCACCGGGCTGTTGCGCAAGGCATCTGAATAGGTATAACCCGTTGCGCCGCCAGCCTTGCGGCCCATGACGCCTTGGTGCGAGGGGCCCACGCGGTGGCTGTCGACGCTGTGGCAAGCCACACAGCGCGATTCATACAAAGCCTGCCCGCGCTGCACTTGTGCGTTTGCCTGCGCTGCAGCGCCAACCGCACTGGCCAGCAGACCCAAGCCCAGTAACGGGGCGCACCAAAGCGGTGTAAACCGTTGCCTGGGTAAGGCCGAATCACCTGCGATCGGCCAGGGCTTGGGCTGAGTGCTCATGCCCCAAATGACAACGCACCGGAGGGCAAGGGCCGGCCCAGTGCGCTGGTCAACACGGTGTAATGCAGGGTTTCGTCCGCTGCCAGGCGCGCCGCCACTTTGGCCAGATCTTTGCTGCCAAAGGCCGGAATCACGCCCAAATAGGCGTTAATGGCACCCAGTTCCAGGCGCGCGGCCAAATCCAGCACATCGCCTTGGTTGCGCAAGGTGTCGGCTTTGAGGGCCATGGCGTAGTCGGCCAGCTTTTTCTCCATCACCGGCACGCCGCCCATTTTCTGGATGGTGGCGATCAGCGCGTCGCGGTGCGCCTTGTGGTGGCCCTGGAACTGCACGGCAATGTCCAGCACCGGTTTTTGCAGCAGCCCACTGCCGGCACCCAACTGGTAAGCGTTGATGGCCTCGTGTTCCAGCCCCAATGCCACGTTCAAGATACCGACATCTTTGCTCATGTCACCTTGCATGCCCTGCGCCAGCACATCTTTGCCGGCCAGCAAGGCGATTGCCACAGCCGACAGTCCGCCTGTGCGGCCCATGAAGCCGCGACGTGATGCGGGTGTGCCCAGCGAAGCGGTGGTTTGAATGATGGAATTCATGTGAAGATCCTTTTAAACAGGTAAAACAGGGGGGAATCAATCGCCGGGGCCGGTGTTTTGGCCTCGGTCCCCCTGAATACGCAGGCTGCACGGCAACCGGATTCAAAAATAGCCAACAATTTTTTTCACCAGTGGCTGAATCTGTTACGCGGTTTGGCGCGTACTGGCTGGCATGGCAAAAGAAACTTTTGAATTGAACCCGCTGCAGGCAGACGAGCCGACAGGCTTGGTAGACAATTCGGCCATGATGACATCGCCTGAAACCGCCAATCCAAGCGAGCCCCCAATGCCGGTGGGCAGCGCGCCCGATTCGCCAATTGCCGACCTGAAAAGCGCCGACCCGCAATTGATTGCCTTGCTCGACCGGCTGGCGGCACGTGATGCCAACGCACTCAAGCCGCTTTACGACCAATGTTCGGGCAAGTTATATGGCCTGGCGCTGCGCGTGGTGGGCCAGCATGACTGGGCGGAAGACGTCCTGCAAGAAGCCTTTTTGACCATATGGCGCAGTGCTGAAAACTACCGTGCCACCCTGAGCCCGCCGATGGCCTGGATGGGCCTGATCGTGCGCAGCCGCGCCCTCGATTTTTTGCGCCGCCGCACGGCCGAGCGCACCCACGTCACGCAAGAACTCGACGAACACCTCGCCGACAGCCTGGCTGCCGACTTGCCCACCCCTTTGGACACCGCACTGGCCAGCGAACAAGCCTGGGCCTTGCACCAGTGCATGAACAAGATGGACAACAAACAACGCGAAGTGGTCAGCCTGG
>JANOVW010000228.1:0-2349 GCA_031417575.1 Rhodoferax sp.
AGCCCGTTGTTCACCTTGGCCCATCAGGGGGATACCGCCGCCGCCTGATGGCTCTGCGCGGTTTTGGGCGAAATCCTGCCGCAGGGCGCCGCCGTCGTAATCCATCAGCCGTGAAAACATCGTCACATTCAGCTTGGGCCAAGCCGTACCGGGCTGGTAAGCCTGGCCAAAAACGCCACCCGACCCGCTGGCCTCGAACTGAAGGGTGCGAAGCGCCGTGCCGCCCATGGCAGCGTTGGCCTGGTTCAGGGCAGTGGGTGCGTCGACCGAAGGCATGGAAGCGCAGGCCGCCAGCAGCGCCACGGTGCCAATCAGTGTGAGAGAAAAAAGGCCGCGTGGCCTCTGGGCAGTAAAGGTTTTCATGGGGTCTCGGGGGTTGATTTTGGAAGTAAGCTTGTTTCTGAGCAGGTTCGCGTCAATTGGTTTCTGCGGCGAGCCCTGATTTCATCCGTATTTACCCCCGATATTCATCTTTTTAAGGCAAACATTTTCATGAACAACTTGTTTTCACTCGAAGGCCGCACGGCCCTCATCACGGGCGGCTCGCGCGGTATTGGCCGCATGATTGCCGAAGGCTTCCTGGCGCAAGGCGCGCGGGTTTATATCTCTGCCCGCAAGGCCGCGGTGGTGGAGCAAACCGCCAAAGAGCTCTCGGCCAAGGGGTTTTGCGTGGCCTTGGCGGCTGACGTGTCTACCGTAGCGGGTGCCAAGGCGCTGGCCGCCGCCTTTGCGCAGCGCGAAGAAAAGCTCGACATCCTGGTCAACAACGCAGGGGCCGCCTGGGCTGCGGAATTCGATACCTTCCCGGAATCGGGTTGGGACAAAGTGGTCAACACCAACCTCAAGGCCCCATTTTTCCTGACCCAGGCGCTGATGCCGCAATTGCGAAAAGCCTCGGCCACACGGGTAGACATAGTCATCAACATTGCCTCGATTGTTGGTGTGTCGGTCAACCCGATGGAAACCTATTCGTATGCTGCCAGCAAATCCGGGCTGATTCACCTCACCCGGCGCATGGCCCTGCAACTGGCCAAAGACAACATTGTGTGCAGCGCCATTGCCCCGGGGCCTTTCGCCTCTGACATGAACCAGGACGCGCGCGACCACGCCGACGCAGTAGCCAAACGTGTGCCCGTGGGCCGCATTGGCACGCCCGAAGACATGGCCGGTGCCGCCATCTTTTTGGCCAGCCGTGCGGGGGACTACGTGGTGGGTTCAACCCTGGTGGTGGATGGCGGTGTGACGCACATGCGGTCATGAAGCTGGTGGACAGATGAGATTATTTATTTTGTAATTAGTCTTTGAATAAATTGATGACTTTTTTCCCTTATTAATTGCACTATAAGCTATATAAACAGGAGTAAAAAATGGATCATTTAAGCGGTTTAGATGCCACATTCCTTTATTTAGAGACCCCGGAGACCCCCATGCACGTGGGTGGACTCAATATTTATGAGCTGCCTGCGGGTTACCAGGGTGATTTTCTGGAGAACTTGCGCGAGCACATTGCCAAACGCATGCATTTGGCGCCAGTGTTTCGCCGCAAGCTGGTGAACATGCCGTTTGAGATGGCCAACCCGATCTGGGTGGCCGATGATGATCTGGACCTGGAATACCACATCCGCAGCACGGTATTGCCCAAGCCAGGCAATCGCGACCAGCTCGACAAATTGGTGGGTCGCCTGCATTCCAGCCAACTCGATCGCAGCCGCCCATTGTGGGAGTTTTATGTGATTGAGGGCCTGCAAACCCCGGCCGATGCGCCCCCTGGCGTGCGGCACGTGGCGTTTTATTCCAAGGTGCATCACGCCGCGGTCGATGGCGAAGCCGGGGTGGCGTTGGCCCAGGCCATCATGGATGTGTCCCCTGAGCCGCGTCACGTGCGGGCAGCGCCCCGGCGGCCCGCCTTGGCGAGCGACAACTTTGGCATTGCCGAGCTCATCGCGGCGGGTTTGAAAAATTCGGCGCAACAAACCATCAAGCTGGCCAAAACTTTGCCCACGCTGGTACGCGCGGGCGTGCAGGCACTTAAACCTGCGGCGCGTGAAACGCCAGCGGCTAACGATGCGGGCGGCAACACGGTAACCCGTCGCGGCGCACTGGCGCCGGCCAAAACCAGCTGGTTTGGGCCCAAAACGCCCCTCAATGTGAATGTGACCAACCAGCGCACGTTTTCGAGTTTTTCCATCCCGATGGTGGAGCTCAAACACATCGCCAAAGGGCAGGGCGTTACGCTGAATGACGTGGTGATGGCAATCTGCTCGGGGGCTTTGCGCCACTACCTGGCCGATTTGAATTGCAAACCCAAAGAGCCGCTGCTGGCAGGCGTGCCAGTGAGCCTGCGCGAAG
>JANOVW010000229.1:0-10776 GCA_031417575.1 Rhodoferax sp.
GGGGTAAGCCGCTTGGGCCAGGCACAGTTGGGGAAACTGGATGCCCACCGCAGTCAACAGGCCCCCGCCCAGCAAACGTCTGCGTTTCATCGGAAGCGTCATGTGATGTTCCTCACGTTGAAAGCCCTGCGTGGCGTTTCTGGCACACGACCACATAGTGCCGGTAGAACAGGGATTTGAAGGGATGCATTTGAAGCCGCTGCGGCAGTGGCATGCCCGACGTTTTGAACTGCATGTACAGCCGCTGCAGCGGGTACACCAGCACGGCCAGCGGCAGCCAGAGCCAATCTTTGGTTTTCATGGAAACGTACGAAAGATCGACCACGGCAAAACCCGCGTCGTGCAATGTGCGCAGCAAATTCTGAAGGGGCAGGATCTTCCAGGTGGGTTCATTCGCTACCATGAAGGCGGAATATTGCCGGAACTTGCCAAACAGCAGGTATTCAACCCGGTCGCGCAAGGTCAGAAGGTTGTCGTTGGTCACGATGAACGTCCCCGCATCTTGCAAATGGTTTGCGCAGCTTTCAAGGAATTGCAAGGTATTGTCAAACTCCATCACGCCGCTGATGGAAATCACGTAGTCAAAGCTTTGGCCGCCAAACACCGTAAACGAACGGCTGGCATCCACCGCTGCAAAGTGCGCTGCGTCTGAACCGGTTGGCGCCGCCAAATCACAGCCGCGCGCCGTGGCCTTGGGAAAAAACGTCTGGAGCGTGGCGAGAAATTCGCCTTGCCCGCAGGGGATGTCCAGCACTGAAAATGCCGCATTGTTGGGCTCCTTGTTCAGCAAATACGCCAGCACCGCCCGGTTGACACCCCGGGCGGTTGCGCCCCTGGGTATGGAATCCAGCGATGGTGGGTGGGTCATGTCAATTGGCTCCGTCACGCGGGGATTTTCCGCGCATATGGCCCGCGATTACTACAGCAAACCGGGCCCATTTAGAAATTGAGTTTTGCTCAAACAGCCAGCGGCGTTTCCTGCATGGCCTCGATTTGGTCTTCCAGCATCTGCACTTGCCCTTTCCAGTAATCGCTGCTGCCGAACCAGGGAAAGTTGATCGGAAAGGTGGGGTCGGCCCAGCGGCGGGCCAGCCAGGCGCTGTAGTGAATGAGGCGCAGAGTGCGCAGGGGTTCGATCAGCGCCAGTTCGCGCCGGTCAAACTCGCGGAACTGCTCGTACCCATCTACCAGGGCGCTGAGTTGCCGCGTTCGCTGCTGGCGGTCGCCGCTTTGCAGCATCCACAGGTCTTGCACGGCCGGGCCCATGCGGGCGTCGTCCATGTCAACAAAATGGGGGCCGGGGCCTTGCGCGGCGGGTGCGTCGGCAGGTGTCCACAAAATATTGCCAGGGTGGCAATCGCCATGTAAGCGAATCGTCGCCACTTCGCCCACTGTATGCCCAATATTTGTTATCAAATCAATAGCATTTTGGGCCTTTTCAGCCCATGCAGATTGCACATCCAGCGGTATCAGATCATGCGCAAGCAAGTAAGCTTTTGAGTCAACGCCGAAGGTTTTAACATCCAGCACGGGCCGCTGCGCAAAGGGCTTGCGTGCGCCCACATGGTGGATACGGGCCAGAAAGCGGCCGATCCACTCCAGCACATCCAGGTCGTCCAGTTCAGGCGCGCGGCCACCCCGGCGCGGGCTGACGCTGAAGGCAAACCCGCCAAACTGATGCAAAGTCTGCCCGTTCAACATCAGGGGCCCGATGACCGGGATTTCATCCGCCATGAGTTCGGCGCTGAACGCATGCTCTTCAAGAATCTGCCCATGGCTCCAGCGTTCGGGGCGGTAAAACTTGGCCACCACAATGGCGGGTTCGACCGTGGCCTCCTGGGCCACTGTTTCACCGGCCTGTGGCAAGGGTGTTTCCAGATGCACCTGGTACACGCGGTTTTCATACGAACTCAGTGCCATCAGGCGGCCGTCACCATACAGGCCGACGGATGCCAGGGCATCCAGCACCACATCGGGCGTCAGCGGCTCAAAGGCATGAAGCGCGGTTGTCGCAGCGCCGCCCGGCGGCATCACCGGCCCATCTCCAGCCGATGCGCCAACCAAACCGGCAAACCGGCGCGACGAATCGCCGCTGCAGCCGCCAGGTGGTCGTAATCCACCCGATGAAATTCAAACGCCAGCGTGGTGGTGTCGAGCAACGCATACATGGCCTGCGGATTGCCATCGCGTGGTTGCCCGGCCGACCCCACGGTGGCCAACCAATGCGAATGCGCATCCAGCGTGTGCGCCCGGCCCCGCTGGCCCCTGCGGGTCAGGCCCTGAAAGGCTGGCAGGTCTACCGCTTCAAAATCAGCGGTGCGGCTGCGCCGGTACAGGGTTTGTTGGTGCACGTGGCCGACAAAAACATGCCGTGCCGCTTCAATTTGGGTGAGCGCCTCCAGGCTGTCCAGCGCAGCCTCCAGTTCATACACGTAGCGCCATTGCGCGGGTTCGTCCACACTGGCGTGCACCAGGTAAATCGAACCGTGTTGCGCCGTCATGGGCAATTGCGCCAAAAAGGCCCGTTGCGGGGTGGAGAGCTGCGCGTGTGTCCACGCGGCCGTGCTGTCGCCCAAGGTGCGCGCAATGGCGGGCGGATTCACCGCCATGGCATCGTGGTTTCCCTTGATGAGCCACGCGCCATTGTGTGCCAGGTCCATGACCCGGTTCACCACCGCAGAAGGGTCTGCGCCATACCCGACCAGGTCGCCCAAAATGGCTATTTGATTGGCACCCCGCGCCTGGGCGTGCGCCAGGCAGGCCTCCAGCCCCTGGATGTTGGCATGAACATCCGATAACAGCGCCAACTTCATGGGTTCATTCCATCACCATCACACGGCCCGTGCTGGCTGCATCGCGCCCCGCCAGCACCTGCGCGTAAGCCTGGCGGATAGCGGCATCGCCCGTCGCGGTTTGCAGGTGAATCCAGGGCTTTTGGGGAGCAGTTGCGATGCCCACAAAACGATGCCAGGCGTCCGTCAGCTTTTGCTGGAACACAACGCCGCCCCACTCTTTGGCGCGTTTGGCAGACTGTGCAGGTGCAAAAAACAAGGTGGCACGCGGGCCTGGCAGCTCTTTGGCGCTGCCCACGCCGCCCGAGCCACCCAAGTCATTCACATGGCTGGCACCTACCGAACAACTGTATTTGAGTGCGCCAAAGCGGGTGTGCACGGCTTTGCGCAGTGCGCCGTTGCCCGCCATGTCGACATAAACGCACGGCAAATCGGCGGCGATTTGGTCTAGCTCGTCATAGGTAACCACTTGGCTGTAACAACCCAGGCTTTCGCAAAACGCGCGGTTTGCCGCAGAGGTCAGACCGATCACCTGCACGCCACCCCGTTGATGCAGGGCAAACGCTGCGCTGTAGGCGGTTTTGCTGGAGGCGCTGGAGAGCAACACCGCATGGGCACCAAAAAAAGCGTTGTCGGCCAAAAAATCGTCGATCAACCAGGCCGTCATGAACAACGGGCGCAACACCGATTGAACACCTTCTGTGGCTGCCGTGTAGATCGGGTCTTGTGCGCAGCGCTGGTATTGGTTGTAAACGCTGTGCAACTCCTGCCGATGGCTGGCGGTGTCTGAGAAACTGGTGGCCGTGATGCGCCCCGGCAGCAAATCGACCTGGTTCGACATGGGCCAATACCCGTACAAACGCTCGCCCACCCTGACTTCGGGGTGCAGGCTTTCTACCACTTCACCAAAACCCCACACCGGAATACGGCCCCACAAGGCAGCGTCTTTGACGCCGTCCAGGTGGTCGGTTGGATAAAACCCCCAATACCGCATGGCGTCACCAAACACCGCGTAGGTAATGTTGTTGGCGGTAAAGGCAAATGAGTCGATCCGCACCCGCACGGCACCCGATGCCAGCGCCGTGGCCGCCGTGCTGACCCGCTCGAGCCGCTGAAAATCGGTTTTGTAAACCAGATAGTGTTGGTTGTCCATGGTGATTTCAACGCCCGGTAAAGTTGGCTGGGCGGCGCGCCACAAACGAGGCCACGCCTTCGCGGGCGTCGTCTGAATGCGCCAAATGGCGCTGCACATCGATGAAATCATGCATGGCCACAACCGGGCCGTGCTCTTCCGCCTTGAGCACACTTTTTCGCGTGGCCACCACCGCCAGCGGTGCCTGGGCCGCCACCTGTTCGGCAATTTGGATGGCCTGCGCCAATTCTTGCCCGGCCGGAACCACCCGCTGCACAAAGTTCAGGCGCAACGCCTCGGCACTGTCAAATTCGTCGCCGGTGAGCAAATGCAGCATGGCGTTGCCCAGCCCGGCGCGTTCGGCCATGCGCAGGGTGGCGCCACCCGTGGCCATGATGCCGCGTTTCACCTCCAGCTGCGAGAAGCGGCAGTTGTCGGCGGCCACCACAATGTCGGCCGCCAGCATGAGCTCGATGCCCAGTGTGTAGGTGATGCCCTGCACCGCCACCACCATGGGTTTGGTACGGCGCCGGTACCCTGGCGTGGCCAAATCGGTGGGTTCCACCAGGCCCAGCGGAATGGCTTTTTCACCGCGTCGCATCATGGGGGCGAATGACGGCAAATCGAGCCAGGCCGTGAAGTGCGCGCCTGCCGCGTGCAACACGCCCACGCGCAGGGCTGGGTCTTCATCCAACTGCGTATAGGCCTGCGCCAGCTCGCTGAACATTTTGGGGGTGAAGCCGTTGCGTTTGGCCGGGCGATTGATGCAAATCAGCAGCAAATGGCCCTGCACGACGGTGTCGACGCTGCCAGCGGTGGCTGGGTCCAGCACCGGGTCTGTATCAGCCTGAGGGGAAGAATCAGGGTTAACCATGGCGTTCATTGAAGTTGGCTCCTTAACAAACACAGGTGTTTGTGGTTTATCTTTGCTTGGCGAGGCACCTCGAAAGGCGCCATGCGGGGCGGGCCCGCTGGGGTGGGTGGACCATGCAGTATGCCAAATTGATGAATGGCTTGGCTGCAGGGGTGTCACTTCACGGTTTGCCTGCCCTCTTTGCGCTTCTTGCACGGTTTGGCGCATTGCGTCTTTTTGGCCCCTTTGATCCCTTTGACCCCTGTTACCCGGACACTCTAAAACATGCTTGACTACATCATCATTGGCGGCGGCTCGGCCGGTTGCGTTTTGGCCTCCCGATTGACCGAAGACCCCAACGTCAACGTTGCCCTGCTCGAAGCCGGCCCGGCTGACACCAGCGTGCTGATTCACTGCCCCGCGGGTTTGGCGCTGATGGCCAAATCCAAAGCCCCCACCAACTGGCGCTTCGACACGGTACCCCAGCCTGGCCTGAATGGCCGGGCGGGTTACCAGCCGCGCGGCCGGGTGCTGGGCGGCTCCAGTTCGGTGAACGCCATGGTGTACATCCGGGGTCAAAAATCAGATTACGACCAATGGGCGGCAGAAGGCAACCCCGGCTGGTCTTACGACGAGGTCTTGCCCTACTTCAAAAAAGCTGAAAACAACGAACGCGGCCCGGATGCTTTCCACGGCATTGGCGGCCCGCTGAACGTGAAAGATTTGACCAGCCCAACCCGTTTTGGCCCCATCTTCATCGAAGCCGGCCAACAGGCCGGCCTGCCACACAACCCCGATTTCAATGGCGCCAGCCTGGAAGGTGTGGGTATGTACCAGGTAACCCACAAGAACGGCGAGCGCCACAGCGTGGCCAAGGGTTACCTCACCCCCATTTTGGGCCGCCCAAACCTGCAGGTAATCACTGACGCGCACACCACCCGCATCCTGATGGAAGGCCAACGAGCGGTTGGCGTCGAATACCGCCACGGCAACTCAACCCAACAATTGAAGTGTTCGCGTGAAGTGCTGCTGTGTGCGGGTGCCTTGCAATCGCCCCAAATCCTGATGCTGTCAGGCATTGGCCCCAAGGCCCATCTGCAAGAAAACGGCATACCGGTGGTGCAAGATGTGCCCGGCGTGGGCCAAAACCTGCATGACCACGTTGACGTGGTGCTGGTGCACAACGCCCCCACGCTCACCGACCTGTTTGGCGTTACCCTGGGTGGTTTGGTGCGCGCGGTCAAAGGCATTTTTGAATGGCGCAAGCACCGCACCGGCATGCTGACCACCAACTTTGCCGAAGCCGGTGGTTTCGCCAAATCCAGCCCGAGCGAGCCAGTGCCCGATTTGCAATACCACTTTGTGATCGGCAAGTTGGTCAACCATGGCCGCGCCAACACCTTTGGCATGGGTTACAGCGTGCACGTTTGCCTGCTCAACCCAAATAGCCGGGGCAGCATCAAACTGGCCAGCAAAGACCCGATGGCCAGGCCGCTGATTGACCCCAACTTTCTGGCCGATCCGGGCGATCTGGAACGCATGGTGAAGGGCTTCAAGCTCACCCGCACTTTGCTCGCCCAACCCGCGCTGGCGGGGTATGGTGGCACTGAAACCGCGGCTTCGGTCAGCGCCCAAACCGACACACAAATTGAAGAATTCATCCGCAACCACGCCGACACCATTTACCACCCGGTCGGCAGTTGCCGCATGGGCAACGGCCCGCTAGACGTGGTGGATGCCCAACTGCGCGTGCGCGGCATTCAGAACCTGCGCGTGGTCGATGCCTCCATCATGCCCACTGTGGTGAGCGGCAACACCAACGCCCCCACCGTGATGATCGCCGAAAAGGCAGCCGAGATGATTCGGGCGGGGTGAGTGACACATTCGGCAGGCTACTTTGGGTCGCCGCGCCAAAGCCAGCCCAAGGCAGCTGCGTACGTGTCCCCCAACGCGGGGAAGGTTCGCTCACCTTGCCTGGCGCGTTTGGCGCGTCTCCTCCTTAACCTCCCGCAGCTGCCTTGGGCTGCCTCTGGCACTTGGTTTTTTGTTCGAGGAGCTGTCTGCTCTTTTGAGAGCCACACGGGGCTGTACCGGCGCCTTTGTTGCAGCTCCAGCGACAGCTACGGCCATTGACGGGTCAAACGCCTAACGGTTGTTGGTTTTGGTTGTTCCCTCTGCCTACCAAAGTTAGCAGCCTTTCGCACACCTCAAAGCAGCGCCACGACGCGGGTGGCTGCGGGAGGTCAAGGAGGAGACGCGCCTTGCCAAGCATGCCATGCGAAAAAACCGTACCCGCGTCGGGGGACACGTACGCAGCCGCTCGCGTCGTGGCGCTGCTGTCTCGAAAAAGTACACCGTTGTCCTGATGCTGATCTGATCACGCCCCGAATTCAGGGTCGCGAAACCAGCTCCCTACTTCGCAAACCGCCGACGCGTAAACGCCAACGCCACCCAAAAACCAACCGTGGCGTACACCACCAGCACGGCCAGGTGTTGCCACGCATGGGTTGGCCATTGGTCCATGAACAGCGGGCGAACCAGTTCCACGGCATTGGTCAGGGGCAACCAATCCGAGGCGATACGCACCGGGCCCGGCAACTGCTCGCGCGGGAAGAACACGCCGCTCAAAAACATCATGGGCGTCATGAACAGGGTGAAGTAGTAGGTAAAAAATTCGTAACCCTGCGCCAATGCATTGAAGACCAGCGCGATGCAGCTGAAGGTGATGCCCACCAACAGCAGCACCGGCAACGCGGCCAACAACTTGGGCGAGTGGGAGACGCCCAGCAGCAACATCACACCCAAAATGGCGATGGCAGTTACCAGCGATTTAAAAGCCGCCCACAGCATTTCAGCAAACAAAATGTTGTCCAGGTTGACCGGCGCGTTCATGATGCCGTCCCAGGTTTTTTGCACATGCATTCGAGAAAAGGCCGAATACAGCGCTTCGAACGATGCCGCATTCATGGCGCTGGTACAAATATAGCCACCGCCCAGGTAAACGATATAGGGCACCGCCGTGCCGTTGAGCTGCACCGTGCCCACCAGTGCACCCAGGCCATAACCAAAGGCCACCAGGGCGATCAGCGGGTCTGCAATATTGCCCATGAGGCTGGGAATGGCCAGCTTTTGCCACACCAAAAAGTTGCGCTGGAACACCGGCCACCAGCGCATCGAGAGCATCGGTGCGCGCCAGTGGTTGGTGCGGTTGGGCAGCGGCTCAGCTGCGAGGGAAAGAGAAGCGTTGTTTTTCATATCATGACAAGTGGAATCTGACCCCAATTAATTACAAGCTCCATTCAGGCTCTTTTTAACCTTCTTCGCGGATTTGGCGGCCGGTGAGTTTGAGGAACAGGTCTTCGAGGTTGGCGGGGCGATGCAAGGTACGCAGTTGCGGTTGGTTGGCCAGAGCATCGAGCAACTGGCGGGCGTTTTGGGTGTAGAAAAAAACCGTTTCGCCACTCACCTCAACCCGCGCCGCCAGCGCTTTCAGGGGTGAATCCGGCAGGGCCAGGGCACCTTGCCCGTAAACCTCCACCACGTCAGGTTCCAGGTGCTGGGCAATCAGGTCGCGCGGCGTGCCTTCGCTGATCTTTTTACCGTGGTCCAGCACCAGCAGGCGCGAACACAGGCGCTCGGCTTCGTCCATGAAATGGGTGGTCAGCAGAATGGACTTACCCTGGGCCAGCAGCGTTTGCAGGCGTTCCCACATCAGGTGGCGGGCTTGCGGGTCGAGCCCGGTGGTGGGTTCATCGAGCAGCAGCAGTTGTGGGTCATTTACCAGGGCGCGGGCCAGGCTGAGGCGGCGCTTCATGCCGCCCGAAAGCTCACCGGGTTTGGCGTGGGCCTTGTGTGTGAGCGCCGCAAATTCCAGCAATTGCGGAATGCGCGCGCGGATCACGGCATCTTTCATGCCGAAGTAACGGCCATACACCAACAGGTTTTCGGCGCAGGTGAAATCCGGGTCCAACGTATCGGCCTGGCTCACCACGCCAATTTTGGCCTTGATCGCCAGGCCATCTTTGGGCATGTTCAAGCGCGCACCCTGCCCTGCAAAACAATAACTGACGCCGCCGCCATCCGGCGCCGTCAGCCCCAACGCCATGCGGATGGTGGTGGTTTTACCGGCGCCGTTGGGGCCAATCACGCCCAGGCATTCACCCGGTGCGATGGCAAATGAGACATCGTTCACCACCCGTGCATCGCCAAAACGTTTGCTCAGGTTGCGGGCTTCAAACAGGCTGGCCGTAGCGTTCATGCAGATCAAGGTGAAATTGAAGGAATTGAAACAGCCGCGATGATGCCACGCCGAAATGAAAGGCCCGCGTTGGGTTGGTTCTTGAGGTACGCTCAAGCCAGCAGATCCAGCCCTTTGCGCCCCACCCGTATTGCACCCACCATGACCACCGCCATTCGTATCGTTGAAGAAAAACTGCTTTCCAACAACTGGTACACCCTCAAAACCACGGCCTTCGATTTACAGCGGCGCGACGGCAGTTGGCAACGCCAACACCGCGAAACCTATGACCGCGGCAATGGTGCCACCATCCTGCTTTACAACACCGCGCACAACACCGTGGTGCTCACGCGGCAGTTCCGCTTTCCGACATTTGTGAACGGCAATACCAGCGGCATGATGATCGAGGCCTGCGCCGGCCTGCTGGACAAAGACGACCCCGAAACCTGCATCAAACGCGAAACCGAAGAAGAAACCGGCTACGCCATCCAAACCGTGCGAAAAGTGTTTGAGGCCTACATGAGCCCCGGCTCCGTCACCGAAAAAATCCACTTTTTTGTCGGCGAATACTCGGCGCGGGACAAAGTCTCAGCGGGAGGTGGTCATGCGCACGAGGGCGAAGACATCGAGGTGCTGGAACCCACCCTGCCCGAAGCACTGGCCATGCTGGCTGACGGCCACATCAACGATGCCAAAACCATCATGCTGTTGCAATATGTAGCGCTGAATCGCTTGTTGCAACCCTGACATCCACGGGCTGCGCGGGCGCCATCAGGCTCACTGGAAGGCCACCTCCGCGAAAGAACGCAGCTTGCGGCTGTGCAATTTGTGGATGCCCTGCTCGCGCAGCAGCTCCATCGCCCGTATGCCTATGCGCAGGTGCTGGTCAACCCGCTCGCGGTAAAAGTGGTTGGCCATACCGGGCAGCTTGATCTCGCCGTGCAGGGGTTTGTCGCTCACACACAGCAAGGTGCCGTAGGGCACGCGAAAGCGGAAACCGTTGGCAGCAATGGTGGCGCTTTCCATGTCCAGCGCCACCGCACGGCTTTGGCTGAAGCGCCGCTGCGGGCCGTTGTCAGGCAGCAGTTCCCAGTTGCGGTTGTCGGTGCTGGCCACCGTGCCGGTGCGCAAAATACGTTTAAGCTCGGTTTTGTCAACCTGGCTGATTTGCGAAACGGCATCTTGCAACGCCACCTGCACTTCGGCCAGCGCCGGAATGGGCACCCACAGCGGCAGTTCTTCATCCAGTACATGGTCTTCCCGCACATAGCCGTGCGCCAGCACATAGTCGCCCAGCTGTTGCGCGTTGCGCAAACCCGCACAGTGCCCCAGCATCACCCAGGCATGCGGGCGCAGCACCGCGATATGGTCTGAAATGTTTTTGGCGTTGGCCGGGCCCACACCAATATTCACCATGGTGATGCCGCTGTGCCCTTTGCGCATCAGGTGATAAGCCGGCATTTGCGGCAGCCGTGGCGGCGCCTTGCCGAGTTCATCACCTGGCTGCGCTGGCAGGCCAGTGCGGCGCGTCACCACATTGCCGGGCTCGATGAAAGCATCGTATTCGCTGCTGGAATCCGCCATCGCCTCATGGCCCAAGCGCATGAATTCGTCGATGTAAAACTGGTAGTTGGTAAACAACACAAAGTTCTGGAAGTGCTCGGGCCCGGTGCCGGTGTAATGGCGCAGGCGGTGCAACGAATAATCGACCCGGGGCGCGGGGAACAGCGCCAGCGGCTGGGCCTCGCCCGGTTTGGGCAAG
>JANOVW010000230.1:0-24274 GCA_031417575.1 Rhodoferax sp.
CCCGCACCAAGGTTGCGGCCTTGATCTCGCGCTTCAAATACAGGTCATAGGCGCTGGCGTTGCCCACCACGATGCGGGTGCCTGCGCGGTCTACCTCGGTGTTCATGCGGATCGGCGAACTCTCTTTGACCAGGTAGGCGCCTTCAATGATGAGGTAGGGCGCGGTTTGGCCGATATCCGCCCCGCGCACCGGGTCTACTGCCACAAACGCAATATCGACTTCTGCGTTTTTGGCGGCGTTCACGGCCAGCCCTGCTGCGGTGAAGGGCACCAGTTCAACCGGCACACCCAGGCGTTTGGCCAACTCGCGGGCCAGATCGACCGAGACACCGGTGGGGTCGCCACCGGTTGGGCTTTTTGTCGCCAACAAGGGGTTGCCAAAGTTGATGGCTGCCCGCAACTTGCCGCTGGGCGCCATTTCTTTGACCAGCGCTGAAGAAGGTGCCTGGGCGGCGGAGGAGACAGACGGCGGTGCGTTAACCGCGCAACCACCCAAGACGCCCATCACGAAGCTTGCGGCCACCAAGACCTGTACGGCTTTAAACCGCATGGCGTGTTTGACGAAGGCGGCTTGGCTCAAAACTCCACCTTCTCGCCAGGGTTCACCACCAGCATCTTGGCGCCGCCACTACCCAAGGCTGCTTCGAACTCTGCGGGCGTGCCACGCAACAGGGGCGTGGTGCCGTAATGAATGGGCAAGGCAAATTTGGGTTTGATCATGTCGCGCACCGCCATGGCGGCATCTTTCGGGCTCATGACGAAGTGGCCGCCGATAGGAATCAGCAGCAAATCGGGTTTGTACATGTCGCCAATCAGTTTCATGTCGCCAAACACGCCGGTATCACCCATGTGCCACAGTTTGAAGCCGGTTTCCATCTCGACGATGTAACCCACCGGTTCGCCGCCCACATGCACTTCATCTTTGCCGGTGGCCGGGTTCTTCCAGGCGATTTCTGATGAATGTTCGGCCCGCACAGCGGTAATCTTTACGCCATTCGGGCCAAAGGGCATGATGGTGCCGCCCTTGCCCATGCGCGGGGCCAGTTCGCCCGGCAAGATGCCCAGTGTCGCCACGGTTTGGTTCATGCCCGCAGGCCCGTACATGGGGGCTTTGTGCAACTGCGCCAGTGCAGGCGCATCGGCAAAGTGGTCGAAATGGCCATGGGTGACCAAAATCAGATCGACCTTGCCCAGCGCTTCCAGGTTTTTGAAGTTGGCGGGGGTTTTGGGGTTGGTCAGCAGCCAGGGGTCGATCACGATCACTTTGCCGGTGGGCGTGGTGATCCGGGTGGTGGCCTGGCCGAGCCACAACACTTCGGTTTTGCCGTTTTGGGCCTGCGCAACGGGCGCGGCCAGTAGGGCAAGGCCCAAGGTAACGGATGTCAACAAAGTTTTTAAATGGCGCATGGAGAATTCCTCAAAATATAGGGGGTGATGAAACCGCTGGTGTGGTTCGCCAATCCAGAGATGAAAGCGATTGAAACTGCAAGGCAGCGCCGCGTCAATCCGGGAGTTGTACCGACTGCGATGGGCCACGACGCTACCTCTGCGCCAACCCGCCCCGATGTGGTGCCCAATGCACCCGGCAGCAAGCCACTAAACTCGCAGCCATGAAGCCACCACGCCCGCAAAACGCCATAGCGCACAACGCATTCATGCGATGGGATGCCGTGGATGCGCTGCGTGGCCTGGCCATGGTGTGGATGACTGTTTTCCACTTTTGTTTTGATTTGAACCATTTTGGCTACATCCGGCAAAACTTCTATGACGACCCGGTATGGACCTGGCAGCGCACCTGCATCCTGAGCCTGTTTTTATTCACCGCCGGGCTGGGCCAGGCCATTGCCGTAGGCCAGGGCCAAAGCTGGCCAAAATTTTGGCGGCGTTGGGCGCAGGTGGCCGGTTGTGCGCTGCTGGTAACGGCCGCCTCTTGGTGGATGTACCCCAAAAGTTTTATCTATTTTGGCACCCTGCACGGCATGGCCGTGTTGATCATTTTGGTACGGCTTTGGGCGGTTTGGGGGCGTTGGCGCAACCTGTTGTGGCTACTGGGTGCCTTGGCAATTGCTTTCAAATTTGTAGCTGTTTATGCAATATCTGCCTCAGGAAATGCCGATTTGGCTTTAACTCTCAACAGCCCAGCCTGGAACTGGTTGGGGCTGAACACCGTTAAGCCCGTCACCGAAGATTACGTGCCGCTGTTGCCCTGGCTCGGGGTGATGTGTTGGGGCATGGCGGCGGGGCAGTGGTTACTGGCAAAACGCAGTGACTGGTTGGCCTGGCAGCCCGCCCGGGGCAAATCGGGTGGGGCAGCAGGCGGCACTTTGGTTGCTACAGGCTTCAGCCAATTGGCGCTTTTGGGCCGCTGGAGCTTGTTGTACTACATGGTGCACCAACCAGTGATGATCGGCTTGCTAAGCGCCTGGAAGTGGTGTGCAGGTTGATTCCATTTCTCAATCATTCGTGCAGGTCGTTGTGCCTCCTGGCCGTGCTACAGCACTGTCTGCGTAGGCACGCCTACTTCACAAATGATTGAAAAATGGAATAAAAGCGCGACCTGAATCGCGCTTTTTTCTTGGCCTGGTGTCAGGCGCGTGGCTTATTCCACCTTGGCTTTGGCACGCAATTCCTGCTGAAATGTGGCCAGTTTTTGCTGCGTCATCTGCTGGGTGATTTGCGGTTTCACGTCTTCCATCTTGGGCAACTGCGCGTCACGGGTATCGTCCAAGCGGATGATGTGGTAACCGAACTGCGATTTGACGGGCGTGTCCGTCATCTTGCCTTTTTCCAGCTTCATCATGGCATCTGAAAACTCTTTGACGTAGTTGCCGGCCTGGGCCCAATCAAGGTCGCCGCCGTTGTTTCCGGAGCCCGGGTCTTTGCTTGATTTTTTGGCGATTTCGCCAAAGTTTCCGCCTTTTTTGACCTGCTCGATGATGGCTTTGGCTTCGTCTTCTTTTTCGACCAGGATATGGCTGGCTTTGTATTCTTTGCCGCCGTTGGCTGCAGCGAATTTGTCGTATTCGGCCTTGATGTCGGCGTCGGTGACCGGGTTTTTCTTCTGGAAGTCTTCAAACAGGCCGCGAATCATCAACGCCTGGCGTGACAGTTCCATCTGGGCTTTGAAGTCGTCGGTTTTGTCGAGCCCACGTTTGGCCGCTTCTTGCATGAAGATCTCACGGGTGATGACTTCATCGCGAATTTGGCCCTGCATTTCGGGGGTGACGGCGCGGCCCGATTTGGCGATTTGGGCCGACAACATGTCCAACCGTGTTTTGGGCACAGCTTTGCCATTGACGATGGCGACGTTTTGCGCCAGGGCAGCGCTACCGGCCAGTGCGAGCACCGCAGCGGCGAGGGTGGTGAGGAGTTGCTTTTTCATGGAGTTTCGGGGTTAAAAAGAAGAATAGTGGATGCTTGGAGCGCCTGCCATAGAAAAGGTTTCCATCACGGGGGGTTCCACAGCGACACGGCAAGCAAGAATCAACGCACGATTTCAATCGCAATGGAATGCACGCCCTGCGCAATAAACGGCTGGAGTGAATCATACACAAGGCGATGGCAGGCCACGCGGTTGAGGCCTTCAAACCGGGGCGATGCCACCCGCACGCGAAAGTGTGTGCCGTAAACGCTGCCATTGCTACCCACATGGCCCGCGTGGTCTGCGCTTTCGTCCAGCACTTCAAGCTGCGAAGGCGCCAAATCGGCCCTCAATTGGCTGGCCAATTGCCCGGCTGCGCCCGCGTCTGGCTGGAAAACCAGTGCCTTCGAAGGCTGCGTGGTGTCGCTTGCCACTGCAGCCGTCATGCCTTGGGCTCCTTGGGTTCAGCATCGGCCACGGGTTCATTCTTCAAATGCGGCGCAATATACAAACCCTGGCCGATGATGAAGGCCAGCGGAAACACATAACCCCAGAGCTTGAAATTGACCCACTCGTCGGTGGTGAAGTAGGCCGCCACGTAACCGTTGGTCGCCGCCATGAAGAAGCAGTAACCAATCCAAATCATGTTCAGGCGCATCCAGACGGCATCGGGCAGATATAGCTGGCTGCCCAACAGCAGTTTGAGAAAGTTCTTTTTGAACACCCACACCGCAGCAGCCAGGCCCAAGCCCATGCCGATGTACAGCACGGTGGGTTTCCATTTGATGAAGCGCTCGTCGTGCAGCGCCAGCGTGAGCGCGCCAAACCCCAACACCATGGCCAGCGTGATCTTGTGAATGGTTTGCAGCTTGCCATCAAGCTTGTAGGTGATGAGCATTTGCACCACGGTGGCCGCCATCAAGATGCCGGTGGCGGTGTAGATATCGACCATTTTGTAGGCTGCAAAAAACAGCAAAATGGGGAAGAAGTCGATCAGTATTTTCATTCGGACGAGGTACAGTGGAATTTTGTATTGTTCAATCAATATCTATTTAAATTTATACTAAAAAAATAAATATATAAATAATGGTAGATTTTACTACTAATTAAATAGCATGTTGTGCAATTATTTTGACAACAAAAGGCTTTATTTGTTTTGGAGGATATTGAAATTTAGATAAATTTAAATTTTTCCGGCGTTTTGATGATGCTTTGATGACGTTTTCAAGGCGAAACCGGGGTGTTTGGGCACAGCGGGCTGGGCGCAACGGTTTTCTTGACCGTCCAAATCACCTAAGGCTTGGGCTCAAAAGCCAGTGAAGCCGAGTTCATGCAGTAGCGCAGGCCGGTGGGTGCGGGGCCGTCTTCAAACACGTGGCCCAGGTGGGCACCGCAGTCGGCACAGTGCACCTCCACCCGTTTCATCCACAACATGCCGTCTTCTTTTGTGGCTACCGCGCCGTCCAGCGGTTTGAAATAACTCGGCCAGCCGGTGCCGGAATCAAACTTGGTAGCCGCATCAAACAGTGGTTTTTCACAGCAGATACAGGTGTAGGTGCCAGCGCCTTTGTGGTCGGCCAGCTTGCCGGTAAAGGCGCGTTCGGTGGCTTCATGCCGCGTCACGTCAAACGCCATCGGCTCGGCACCTTTGGCTTTGAGCAGCGCTTTCCATTCGGCATCGGTTTTCTGGATTTTGTAGTCGGTTTTTGAGGTCATGGGGGGATTTTCTCAGGTTTCCAATACCCCGGCCCGGTGCCGACGTGAGAAGCGAGCAGTTGCAGCAATGCGGGCTATAGTTCTCAAACAACCCAAATGCTTTTACGGGCTCAAACATGACCCCAAGCGCACCAGGTACCCAACGACTCTTTTTTCTGGATTGGCTGCGCATTCTGGCCTTTGCGGCGCTGGCGATCTGCGCCCTGTTGGCCGTGTGGCCCGGCGCATTGGGGGTCGCCTCGCGGCTGGTTGGCCGGGCGTTCACTGGCGCGGGCCTGTTTCTTCTGCCGGTTGTCTGGATATTGACCGTGCGGTTGATGCTGTCTGAGCGTTTTTCCTCCACGCACGCCTTGTGGGGCGACTGGTTCAATCATGCGATTTACGTCGGTATGTTCACGCTGGGTGCCATTTTTGCCACACCCCATACCTTGTGGGAGCGGCTTACGCAGGGTACGAAATGGTTCGGCGAGTCGGCGTCCTGCGGCCCTGGTTGGGTTTGAAAGCGCTCTAGATTGAGGGTGGTGCCACAGCCCTATGTGGGGTAACCAACAGACCCATTCGCCGACAAGAAGTCCAATACAAACCATGAAAAGCCTTCCAACTTGGCGACGCGTCAAGCGGTTTGCCGCGCACTTTGCCCCTCAGGTTGCCGCAATCGGTTGGGCCCTTGCATCTGCGACCGCCTCGGCGGACGACATCCAGCCGCTTAAACCTGCCAGCGACGGCAGCTGGCGTGTGGAATTCAGCCCGTTTACGCACCACTTCCGGTACAACAGCGATCACAAGCCTGTGTGGTCGGTGGGCATTGAGCGCGAATCGGCTGATCGGCAGCTTTTCGGGCTGATGGGCTTCAGCAATTCCTTTGGCCAACCCAGCGCCTACCTCTACTATGGCCGCAAATTCAACAACGTTCTCAACCTGTCTGAATCGCTGTACGCCAAGCTCTCGATCGGTTTGATGTACGGCTACAAATCACCGTTTGATGACGAAGTGCCACTGAACTACAACGGGTTCTCACCGGCCATCATCCCGGCCATCGGCTGGACGATCGATAAAAACTGGAGCGTGCAGGTGAACGTGCTGGGTACGGCTGCGTTCATGTTCATGGTGAGCCGAAAACTGTGAGCCAGCAGCCCTGTTCGCTACTCAAAATCCCAATTCAGGGTGAGTGACCCCCAGCGCTGCACGGAACCCAGCTTGGGTGCGCCGATGGTCTCAAATTCAGGGGAGCGTAGGTTGATGGCGTAAACCACGCGGGGCCAGTAGGCGCGGCCCCGGTTGAACCAGGTGTTCAGGGGCAGTGAAGCACCCATTTGCGCCATGCCCACCAGCGGCAAATGTTTGACGTTGGCGGTGCCTGAAAGCGTATGGCCGCTGATGAAGTAGTTGGAGGCAACGGCGTTCACGCCGACCGACAGGTACACAAACGGCTTTTGGTAAACGCCCACGTTGCCGAAATCCTGCACCACAAAATCACCCTCGTTGGCAATCAGCAGGGGCGGCGTGCGTTTGCCGCCATAGGTCGCCAAATTGCCCACCACCACCGTCGCGTTGGCATTGGCGTAGTTGCGCAGGCTGCCCAGCGCACCGCCCCAGCCCACTTGCAGGCCGACCCGGTCTTTCAGTATGTCTTGCGCCAACAAATGCACCTTGGCGTAACTGAGCTGCACGCCCAGGCGGGGTTCGATTTGGTGGGCCCAGCCAGCCGGGCGCGGCGAGCCGATCACGCGGTGCACGGTTTCTTGGGTGAACTCGCCCAAGGCGGGTTGGCCGGTCCAGCCCAATTTGAGGTCGGCGGTTGAAAAACTGCCTTCGCCGTCGTTGTGGCTGCCGGTGACGCCCAGGTACAAAAAGGCGGCCCAGGGGCGGTCGTCGGGCTGAAAGGTTGCCACGGTAATGTCACGCGGCGTGTACATGGTTTGGCCGACGGTGTAGGTCAGCGTGGGGGTTTGGTCGATGCGCATGGCATATTTGCCAATGGCGGCACCCATGCGGCCCAGGGTTGAATCGGGGTCATTGGCGCGGTAGGTCCAGGAATAACGGGTACCGTTGGTGTACCAGCGGTCGGTGTGACCAAACACCCAAGCATCGTTGTCCCAGTTGACCTGTGAGCCGGCCAGCTTGTTTTTGTCGCTAAAAACCGGGGTGAGGGCGTCGGTGATGCTTTTGGGAATGAGCGGCTGGGCCTGTGTCAGGTTGCTTAAAACCCCCCATGCCACGGCCGCTCCAAAGCTTCTGAAACGAATCACTTTGTCTTGCGGACGCCGCGCAGTTCTTGCATTCGCTCATTGAAATACGCTTCAACGGTGTAGCGCTGTGACAGCACCACCTCACGGTTGGGGTGTAAAAACAGGGGCATGGATATGCGCGATTTTTTGGCACCTTCACCGTTTGGGTTCAGCACCCGGTGGGTGGTTGAGGGGTAATAGTGGCCACTGGCTTCTTGCAGCATGTCGCCGATGTTCACGATGAGCAGCCCAAAATCGCTGGGCGCGTCGATCCATTGGCCATCTTTGCCCAGCACTTGCAAACCGGGCTCGGTGGCCGCGGGCAATAGTGTCAGCAGGTTGATGTCGCCGTGGGCGGCGGCTCGTACGGCACCCGGTTCTTCGTCACCGCGCAAGGGCGGGTAATGCAGCACCCGTAAGAGCGTGTGTTCGCAGCCTTCAATCATCTGCGGCAGTGGCATGGAATAGCGCGCTTTCACCTCGGGCGGCGAGTTGTCTTCTACCCATTGCAGCAGCTCTTGTGCCAAGCGGCTGCCAGCGGCGTAATACCGTCGCGCCGCGTCGGACACCTCGGCCGGGTAGCGGCCCCAAGGAAAGATGTGAAAAAACTCTTTCAGATCCCGTTTGCTGTGGTCTTTGGCAGTTTCGCTCACTTGGGGTGAAAAATAGCCATCGAGTTTGACCGGGTCTTGCGGGTAGTTGTTTTTGGCCGGTGTGCCAAAAAATTCCAGCCACTCCGCATAAATGCCATTCACCAGGCTTTGGCTCAGCGGGTGGTTGCTCAGCACGCCAAAACCCGTCTCATGCAGGTTCTTGCAGAAGTCTTGGGCGGCGGTGGGGCTTTGATAGTCGACTACGGCCAGCGTTTGCTTCGCGTTCATGTCATGCTCCTGAAAATTTCATATCGCGGAAAGTGCAAATGAAGGTCAATTAATTCATGACCCCAATTAATTCAGCCAGTTGCTCATCAATGCGGCCTGAAAGACCCGGTCGCATCCGCCAGCATCTACCTGCATGCAGACCTGCGTGGTGGGAATGCCGTCGCCCCAGCCGGGTTGCGGATAACCTATTTTTTTGCGGTCCAGCATGGTTTGGCCTTGGGCTAGGCCTTCGGTGGCCACCCGCACACGGCCGTGTTCCAGCGTGAAGAGCTCGGGGTTGGTGAGGTAAATGAAAGCCAGCACGTCATGGCCAAAACAGCCGTGTATTTTGGCGACATGCGGGTACAGAGCACTGTAGAAATTGGCGTAAAAATCAACGCCTTGCAGCAATACATCCGTGGCCAGGTGCTGGTGGTGGCTGGCAATTTTGCGGAACAGGCTGACCGGCAGGATGACTTGATGGGTTACATCCAGCCCCACCATGGTGAGTTTCCAGCCGGCGGTAAAGACAATGTCTGCGGCATGTGGGTCGTTCCAGATGTTGGCCTCAGCCACCGGCGAAACGTTGCCACCTTCGGTAATCGTGCCGCCCATGATGATCACTTCTTTGACGAGTTGGGGCAGGGCGGGCTCCAGTTTCAAGGCCAGCGCCAAGTTGCCCAACGGGCCAACCGCCACCAGGGTCAATTCGCCGGGCCGGGCGCGGGCCATATCCACAATGAATTGCGCGCTGGAGCGCGGATCCAGCGTGTTGGTGGCCACTTGGCGGCTGGCCAAATTGCCCAAACCATCTGCGCCATGGATATGGGCGGGTGGGTTTTCACCCTGTTTTAGCCAGGGCCGTTTGACACCTTGGGTAACCGGTATCTGCCGCCCGGCAATCTGGGTCAGGTACAACGCATTGGTGGCCGCTTGCGCCACTGTTACGTTACCAAACGTAGTGGTGATGCCCACCACCTCCACGCCAGGGTGGGCCAGGGCGTAATACAGGGCCATGGCATCGTCAACACCGGGGTCGGTGTCGTAAATAACAGGCGTTCGTGCGGTAGCGATAGATGTCATGGAAACTCGATGCTCAGGAGGTTGATTCAAACGGACGATCAATCGACAGGGTGTAGCCCGGTTCAGTGGGCTTTTATCGGGTTCCTAATGGGTTTGCAGAAACGCCTCCACTTCAACCATTGTCGGGATACTGGTTTGCGCGCCCGGTGTCATGCAGGCGAGAGCACCGGCCGCATTGGCTTGGCGCAGCGCTTGGGCCATGGGCATGTCTTGGCTCAAGGCAGCGACCAGGCTGCCCACGAACGTATCGCCCGCGCCGGTGGAGTCAACGGGTTCAATGGCAAACGCGGCCTGGCGTGTGATTTCGCCACCCAGTCGCGCCCAACTGCCTTCATGCCCCAAGGTGACCACCACACACGGTACGTTGAGGCGGCCCAAGCAGGACTCGATGGAGCCATCATGCTCTGCAACCACAGCCAATTCGCCCTCATTGACAATCAGAATATCCAGGTTTTGAAGTAGCTCAGCAGGCAAAACCTGCGCCGGAGCCGCATTCAGCACAACTTTGACGCCCTTGGCGCGCGCCTGCCGGGCATAGGCGGTCACCGTGTCTAACGGTGTCTCGAGTTGCATCACCAGATGGCTGACGCCCTGCAAATCGGGCAAGTCGCCCGGCAACAGGGCATTGTTGGCACCTGGGGCCACGGTAATGGCGTTTTCGGCGTCATCACTCACGCAAATAAAAGCAGTGCCAGTGGGCAAATCAGCGCTGCGTTTGACGTGAAGCTGCACGCCTGCCTCCCGCAACGATGCTTCCAGTGGTTTTGCAAAATCGTCTTGCCCCAGGGCCAGCAACATCGCGGTGGGCGCGCCCCCCGCGCGCGCGCAGGCCACGGCCTGGTTAGCACCTTTGCCCCCCGCAAAGGTGCGAAAGGTGTGGCCCAGCACGGTTTCACCCGGCGCCGGAATATGGTCGGCGCGAACTACAAAATCAAGATTGGCAGAACCGGCGACAAGTATCATCAGATTAAGAAAAAAGTACACATCAATCTGACATTGTGCCCATGAAAATCGGGCAACCGGAGCCCGGCATCACACAAAAACCCACTATCCACGCGTCAGGGTCCAAAACGGCAGGCGCTGCACCCCCAAAAAAAGTGGTGGTGGTGGGCGGCGCCAACGTGGACATCGTCGGCCAGGCCTTGCAGCCCATCGCTCAGGGCGATTCCACGCCCGGTCACATGGCTATCAGCCGGGGCGGCGTGGGCCGAAACCTGGCTGAAAACCTGGCGCGCCTGGGCATGGCGACGCAGTTGTTTTCTGCGGTAGGCTCAGATGATTGGGGCCGCATGGTGTGCCAGCAGACAGGTGCCAGTGGCGTCGACGTGAGTGGCGTTTTTTGCAGCAGCACGCTGCCCAGTGCGCAATACCTCAGCCTGGTTCAGCCGGATGGCAGCTTGCACGCGGCAATCAACGACATGCGGGTGCTGGAAGCGTTAAGCCCCGAAGTGTTGCGTCAACAAGGGCTGGACCTCAGCGCCGCAAACGCCTTGGTGTTGGATTGCAATCTGCAAGCCGATACGCTGGCCTGGCTTTTGGATCATGCCCGGGTTCACCCTGGTTTGCTGGTGGTTGTCGATGCGGTTTCAGCTGCAAAATGCACCAAAATTCGCGGGCACTTGGCCCACATTGACCTCCTGAAGGTCAACCCGCTGGAGGCACAGGCCCTGACCGGGCTGACCGTCACGTGCGTCGCCGATGCCAAACGTGCCGCGCACTGGTTATGGCAACAGGGCGTGGGCCGCACGGTATTGAGTCTGGGAAAACAGGGCGTTTGCTGGTGTGATGCGAAGGGTCAGGTGGGTTTCATGGCAACAAAAACAGCAACGAACCCGGTTCAGATCGTCAACACCAATGGGGCGGGTGATGCCCTTCTGGCAGGCGCGTTGTATGGCTTGCTGGCAGCGTTTTCATGGCCACAGGTGATGCAGTGGGGCATGGCCTGCGCCGCCCTCACGCTAACCGTCGCAACTGCCAATGCCGAGCATTTAAGCCCCCAAGCCGTGCAGGCCAATGTTCTTGCCGAGCTGGTTTCAGACCAAACATCGGCCTTGCTGGGTGAAAATCAACCCCATGAAACCTGATCTGTCGCCTGAAGTTCAACAAGCCATCAACCAAGGTCACGCGGTAGTGGCCCTGGAATCCACCATCATTGCCCATGGCATGCCGTATCCGCAAAACGTGGCAACCGCGCTTCGGGTCGAAGACGAGGTGCGCCAGCACGGTGCGGTACCGGCCACCATTGCCATCATCGGCGGGCGGCTCAAAGTGGGTTTGTCGCGTGCTGAAATCGAGGTTTTGGGGCGGGGCGGATCAACGATTGCCAAGGTCAGCCGACGCGATTTGCCGTTTGTTGTGGCGGCAGGCCAGTCGGGTGCCACCACCGTAGCGGCCACCATGATCTTGGCGGCCATGGCAGGCATCCGTATTTTTGCCACGGGCGGCATTGGCGGCGTGCACCGGCTGGCGCAACAAACCTTTGATGTGTCCGCCGATCTGCAGGAACTGGCGCACACCCCGGTAGCTGTGGTGTGCGCCGGCGCCAAGTCGATTCTGGATTTGCCGCTCACGCTGGAATACCTCGAAACGCATGGCGTTCCGGTGATTGGTTATCAGACCGATTTTTTGCCGGCCTTTTATGTGCCCACCAGTATCCACAAGGTGGATTACCGGCTTGATTCAGCTGCCCAGATTGCCCGTGCCTTGCACCTGAAGTGGGGCATGGGTTTGGGTGGCGGTGCCGTGATTGCCAACCCGATACCTGCCGCGTTTGCCATGGATGGCCCGACCATTGATGCGGCCATCGAACAAGCCTTGCGCGAGGCGCAGCAGCAAGGCATTCAGGGCAAACAATCCACCCCCTTTTTGTTGGCCCGCGTGAGTGAACTCACCGGCGGTGACAGCCTGACGACCAATATCGAGCTGGTGCTGAACAATGCACGGCTCGCGTCAACCATCGCTGTCGAACTGCGTTTACTTTAAAGAGGTGGCTACGGTGTAACCCGAGGTACTTTCAGAGGGAAACCCCCATACACCTCTGGCGCAGCCCCCCTAAACTCGGATAAGCTTCGATTTGTCGCTTTTTTTAATTTTGTTTTAACCCTTGGAGAAATCATGAAATTTGCAACGTCCCTTCGTGTAGGTACCTTGGCCGCAGCGCTGGCCCTGAGTTTCCAGGCCAAAGCAGAACCCGCCATTGTTTTTGACATGGGCGGCAAGTTTGACAAATCGTTCAATGAAGCGGCTTTCCGCGGCATTGAGCAATGGAAGAAAGAAACCGGCAAAACCTACCTGGATTTCGAAATTTCCAATGAATCGCAGCGCGAGCAGGCCATTCGCCGCATGGCGGAAAAAGGTGCCAGCCCCATCATCGGTATCGGTTTTGGCCAGGCTTCCAGCATTGAAAAAGTCGCCAAAGATTTTCCCAAACTGCAATTTGCCATCATCGATATGGTGGTGAACCTGCCAAACGTGCAATCGGTTGTGTTCAAGGAGCATGAAGGCAGCTACCTGGTGGGTGCCATGGCCGCCATGGCCAGCAAAACCGGCAAAGTCGGTTTTGTCGGCGGTATGGACATCCCTCTCATCCGCAAATTCCAGTGCGGTTATGAGCAAGGTGCCAAGTCAGCCAACGCAAAGGTTGAAGTCTTTGCCAATATGACCGGCACGACTGGCGCAGCCTGGAATGACCCCGCCAAAGGCGGCGAACTGGCCAAGGCGCAGTTCTCCAAAGGTGCCGATGTGGTATTTGCTGCTGCCGGTGGCACCGGCATGGGTGTTTACCAGGCCGCCAAAGACGGCGGCAAACTGGCCATTGGTGTGGACAGCAACCAAAATCACATTCAGCCCGGCACCATGCTCACTTCCATGCTCAAACGCGTCGACGTGGCGGTTTTGAACGTTGCCAAAGCCCACAAACCTGGCGTTACCGTGCTGGGCTTGAAAGAAGGCGGCGTTGATTTCGCCATGGATGCCAACAACGACAAACTGGTCAGTGCCGACATGCGCAAGAAAGTCGAAGCCGCCAAGGCCGACATCATCAGCGGCAAGATTAAAGTGGCCGACTACATGGCTGACAACGCCTGCAAATACTGATCTTTTGATGGCATCGGGGCTGCGTTCCTGATGCAAAATCAAACCCGCGACACCGTTCTGGTTCGCGGGTTTTTTTGTTGTTATTGATCGATTGACAGCGTTGACACCTACTGACAAAGTGCCGTTACCCGTTGGGGAATTCGCCGTGCAGATGCGCGGCATCTACAAAAAGTTTGGGGCGGTAGCGGCCAATGCCGACGTTGATTTGTCGGTACGGGCTGGCACCGTGCACGGCATCGTGGGCGAAAACGGTGCGGGAAAAAGCACCCTGATGTCGGTTTTGTACGGGTTCTACACGGCTGACAGCGGCAGCATTTCGCTCTTTGGCAAGCCAGTCTCCATCCACAACGCAGACGACGCCATCGCACTGGGCATTGGCATGGTGCATCAGCACTTCATGCTGGTCGAAACACTCACCGCGCTGGACAACGTGATGCTGGGGGCCGAGCCGCACTGGTTGCTGGGCAAAGCCGAAGCCATCGTCAAAACCAGGCTGGATGACTTGATGGCTTCTACCGGCTTAACCGTTCGTTTAGACGTACCCGTAGGCGAACTGCCCGTGGGCGACCGCCAGCGTTTGGAGATTCTCAAGGCCTTGTACCGGGGCGCCAAAATCCTGATTCTGGATGAGCCCACGGCCGTGCTCACGCCGCAAGAAACTGACCAACTGTTTGAGGTGCTCAAGTTGCTGCGCAGCCAGGGCACCACCATTTTGCTCATCACCCACAAGCTGCGCGAGGTGATGAACCTGTGTGATCACGTGACCGTGATGCGCGCTGGCCGCGTGGTAGCCGAAGTACCGATTGCACAGGCGAGTATTGAAGGTTTGGCACAGGCCATGGTAGGCCGCAAAGTCAACATCGGCCGTGTCGACAGCGGGAGCCGCACGCTGGGAAAGGTAGTGCTGCAGGCCACCGGTCTGTGTGTGCAGGATGCCCTGAAGGTTTCGCGCCTCACCGATATCAACATCAGCCTGCGTGAAGGTGAAATTGTGGGTGTCGCGGGTGTTTCGGGCAACGGCCAAAGTGAACTGCTCGATGTGTTGTCTGGTTTGTTGCGCCCGTCAGCGGGTGAAATCACGTTGGGCACGGCGCGGTTTAGCGCGAACAGTGAGCCCGGCAAACCGGGCGTTTGGCTAGACCCGGTCACGGCCCGAGACCTCGGCCTGGCCCACGTACCCGAAGACCGCCATGCCCGCGCCTTGGTCATGCCTTTTGTGGCCTGGGAATCCGCAGTATTGGGTTACGACAAACTAAAGGCCTACGTCTTGGGCAAATGGTTGGGCTGGATGAAACATGTCGCCATGCGGCGGGCCACAGCCTCGTTGATGGAACGCTTTGACGTGCGCCCGCGCAATGAAGCCCTGCCCAGCAGCAAATTTTCAGGGGGTAACCAGCAGAAACTGGTGTTGGCACGGGAGTTGGGGCAAGCCCCCAAAGTACTGCTGGTGGGGCAACCCACGCGCGGGGTCGATATCGGTGCCATCGAGTTCATCTACACCCAGTTGCGGGCCATGCGCGACGCGGGCTGCGCAGTGCTGGTGGTTTCCAGCGAACTCGATGAAATTTTGGCGCTCTCAGACCGGGTGATTGTGATGAACCAAGGCCAGATAACCGGTGAATTGCCCATTGGCGACTGCACAGAAGCCGGGCTGGGTTTGCTGATGACCACCACAAAAACCACGCTTAAAGCAACGACGCAACCACTCACAAAGGCAATGGCATGAGCGCTGCACAACCCTTGCCACGCTGGGCTGATTTGGTTTTGCTGCCCATCGTCTGTTTGGCGGTGGCTTTGTTGTTGGCGGCGGCTGTGGTGGCCCTGGTTGGGCAAAACCCGAAAGAAGTGATCACCGTGCTGGTCAAAGGTGCGTTTGGCACACCGCGCGGCATCAGTTACACGTTTTATTACGCGACCACCTTCATATTTACCGGTCTGGCTGTTGCGGTGGCTTTTCACGGCGGGTTGTTCAATATTGGCGGTGAAGGCCAGGCCATCATGGGCGGCTTGGGTTGTGGTTTGGCCGCCTTGTGGCTGGCAAATGGGGTGATGTTGCCGGTCATGCTGTTGTCCAGCATGCTGTTTGGCATGGCCTGGGCGGCGGTGCCCGCGTTTTTGCAAGCCTGGCGTGGCAGCCATGTGGTCATCACCACCATCATGTTCAACTTTATTGCCAGCACCTTGCTGGTTTATTTGCTGGTCAACCACCTGCGCCCCAAAGGCACGATGTCGGTTGAAAGTGTGCCTTTTGCCGATTCTGCCAAGCTGCCCGGCATGCACCAAGCCTTGGGTTGGTTGGGTATTGAATGGCCCAGTTCGCCGCTGAACCTCAGCATCTTTCTGGCTTTGGCGGCCTGTGTGGTGGTGTACCTGTTTTTGTGGCGTACGCGCGCCGGCTACCGCTTGCGTGCGGTGGGCGCGAGTCCCAGTGCAGCCGAATACGCCGGCATCAGCGCGCGTCGGCAAATCATGGTGTCCATGGCTATTTCAGGCGCGTTGGCGGGGTTGGTGGGCATGAATGAAATTGCCGGTGTAAACGGCAAGCTCTTGCTTGAATTTGTCAGTGGCGCCGGGTTCACCGGTATCGCCGTAGCGCTGATGGGCCGCAACCATCCGGTTGGCATTGTGTTTGCCAGCTTGTTGTTTGGTGCGCTTTACCAGGGCGGGGCTGAAGTGGCCTTTGAGGTGCGCGGTTTCAGCCGCGACATGGTGGTGGCGCTGCAGGGTTTTATTGTGCTTTTTTCCGGAGCCATGGCGTTTGTTATTGCCCGGCCGGTGGGGTGGGTCTTGCAGAAAGCACGAAACCTCGGTCAGGGCAGAAAAACGGCCACCGCACCAGCCGGAGGCGCCCATGGATGAGGCCCTCTTCGGTGGCATGATCGCCTCAACCCTGCGGGTTTCAACACCGCTGATTTTCTGCGCATTGGCCGGTTTGTTGTCAGAGCGTTCTGGCGTGGTTGATATTGGCCTCGAAGGCAAAATGCTGTTCGCTGCCTTTGTGGCGGGCGCAACCGGTGCCGCCTTTGGTTCGACCCTGCTGGCCGTTACCTTGGCGATGCTGGTGGCCGTTTTATTGGCCTGGATGCACGGCCTGGCCTGTGTCAGCCATCAGGGCGACCAGGTAGTCAGTGGCGTGGCCATCAACATCATCGCGGCGGGTTTGACGATGGTATTGGGCATCGCCTGGTTTGCTCAAGGTGGGCAAACACCGCCGGTTTCTGCGTCAGTGCGCATCGTGCCGTTGTGGCCCGGCGCCATCGAGGCGCTGAGCGGCATTCCGTGGCTTGGCCGTGTGGTCGCAGAGGGTTTTTTGAGCCACAATTTTCTGGTTTACTTGGCGCTGGCTTTGGTGCCCATCACCTGGTGGGTATTGTTTCGCACCCGTTTTGGCCTGCGGCTGCGCGCAGTGGGCGAGAACCCGCAAATGGTCGATGCAGCCGGTGTTTCGGTAGCGGGTATGCGTTATGCGGCGCTCACCTTGAACGGCATGTTGTGCGGTTTGGCTGGCAGTTACCTCGTGCTGGCACAAGCCGCCAATTTTTCCCACAACATGACCGCCGGCCGCGGCTTCATGGCCTTGGCAGCCCTCATTTTTGGCCGCTGGCACCCGGTGTTGGCGCTGTGGGCTTGTTTGTTATTCGGCTTTCTGGATGCTGTTGCCATCCGCTTGCAAGGGGTCAAATTGCCTTTGAATCTGGGCGGTGGCGAAGTTCCAGTCCAGGCGATTCAGGCGTTGCCGTATGTGCTGACGGTGGTGCTGCTGGCTGGCTTCATCGGTTCCGCCGTCGCGCCCAAGGCCCTGGGGCGGCCTTATTTGAAAGAGCGCTGAATTCTTCTTTGGGTTTCGCCGTTGTGACGAATTTGGGTTCGCGCGGCGACAGCGCAATGTGCTGCGGTTTGGGGGTGGAATCACTCGCGCTTGCGAAAAATGCGTGCGACACGGTGGTCGCGGCATTTTTTGAGGTGCACAAAGACCGCTACCGCGACGCCTTCCACCCCCAAGCCCGGTCACATCGCACTATCACCGCGCTAAATTGTGGTTTTGGGGAAGGTAACGGGTATCGAATACAGCTGCGCGCGCCAGAGCGGCAGACGAACGCGCCGCATAGCAGGCGGGAGGTTTGGCGTGAATGGTTTGCCCACAGGCTCACTTGGTTGCAAGCCAGGCGACGAGTTTCAATGTTGCTTGGCGCATTGTTGTCACTAGTTCTTTTGAAGCGACGATGGTCACATTTTTGTGATGGAACTCCAATGAAGAGGCATGTGCCGCTGCATTTCGAGCCTTGTAAAGCTGTTCGACTAGGTCGAAGGACACAGGATCCGCAGACTCGAAGGAATCGATACCTAGGTGGAGTAGAACCAGATGAAATCGCTTTTGGGCGAACGAGTCACGTCGGTTCAAAATCTTTTTAACTTCCTTTTCGCTCTGGGCGTTTTTGCGGCGAAGAAATTCGTTTGAGGAAACCTCACATACGAGGGCAAGGCTGATGACAGCCTCCCGCAACCGAAGAGTTACCAGAGCCACTTCTGCATCAATAAGTAGACTCTTTGCTAAATCAGGTGGCCCAGATTGAAGCGATTGCATCAGAGCCGAAAAAGGAACACTTCCTCGCTCAGGAGAGATGAAAGCTCCGCCAGACATAGCCGCATTGAATTCGCCATAGAACGAGAACGGCGCAGCGGTTTTCGCGTCAAACCACGTGAGCGAACGCGGAAAAAGGAAATGGCTGCAGCCGTCTTGGGGACGGTAGTGCTCTTCGAGACCTACCAGAAACGCGGCACCTGTCAGTACTCGCAGATGCTGCAACATTAGATTAACGGCAGCAACCGCCGTCTTCACGAATCTCTCTTCTAACCAGCGGCGATCCAAAACTTCAGGAGCATCGCCGGTGACCTCAACTTCAATCCGATCGAATGCATAGTCAAGCACAGAGATCGATATCGCAGAGGTTGGCAGCGAAAGCCGCTTCAACTGCAAATTCATCAAAGACAGCGTTTTGTCTATTTCGTTCGGAAAGAGATCCTCAGCTGGAGCTCTTGGCCTCAGCTTTAGTTCGAGCCCTTCGAGTGCGGTAGATAGACCCGCCGACGCCCAGCCCTCACCTCGCGGGAGCACATAGGGCAAGTAGAACTGTATGAGGCAGGTTAGTTTCACGATTCAAGATACGTCGTAGACCAAGGCAATGAGGCCGACGCATTGCGAAAATTAAAAATCCATCTAACCAAAACTGAAGCTCGGAATTTATGGCCGACTCAGTATCGTCCAAGTCTTGCCGTGGCAAAGGGCTGTTTCCAAAATTTGGACCGCACAATTAGCCACCCGCCCGGCGCGGTGATAGTGCGATGTGACCGGGCTTGGGGGTGGAAGGCGTCGCGGTAGCAATCGACGTGCACCTCAAAAAATTCCGCGACCACCGTGTCGCACGAATTTTTCGTAACCGCGAGTGATTCCACCCTCAAACCGCAGCACATTGCGCTGTCGCCGCGCCGGGCGGGTGGCGGTGACGTCGGGCGGATGGCGGAATACGGTTAACCCAACAACCCTGTATTCCAACAAGCCACAAGGCGCGTTACAGAGCGGCTCAGGGAAATCCCTGATAATTCGCACTCTACCGGAGACCCCATGAAACCTGTGCTTTTGCCTCTTTTCGCTGCCACCATGCTGTTTGCCGCCACTGCCCCGGCGCTGGCCCAGAACAAGGCCTCCCAGCCGATCAAAATCGGTGAAATCAACAGTTATTCGAATATTCCGCAGTTCACCACGCCGTATCGGCAAGGCTGGCAACTGGCGGTCGAGCAAATCAACGCGCAGGGCGGTTTATTGGGCCGCAAGGTTGAGGTGATTGCCCGTGATGATGGCGGCAAACCTGAAGAAGCGCTGAAACACGCGGTGGAGCTCACAGCCAACGAAAAAGTGGATGTGCTGGCGGGCGGGTTTTTGTCGAATGTGGGCTTGGCCCTGGCCGACCATGCGCAGAAGAACAAGCGCTTGTTTGTGGCCAGCGAACCGCTGACCGACGCGATTGTGTGGGAGAAGGGCAACCGCTACACCTTCCGGCTGCGCCCCAGCACCTATATGCAAGCGGCAATGCTGGTGGAAGAGGCCGCCAAACTGCCGGCCAAACGTTGGGCGCTGATTGCACCCAATTATGAATACGGCCAAAGCGCGGTGGCCAGCTTCAAAGAGCTGCTCAAGGCCAAACGGCCGGACGTGGAATTTGTCAGCGAACAATGGCCGGCACTGGGCAAGCTCGATGCGGGCACCACCCTGCAAGCCACCATGCAATCACGGCCCGACGCCATCTTTAACGTGACCTTTGGTGCCGACCTGGCCAAGCTGGTGCGCGAAGGCAACCAGCGCAATATCTTCCCCAAAACGCCAGTAGTCTCGTTGTTGTCAGGCGAGCCGGAATATTTGGAAACGCTGAAAGACGAAACCCCCAAGGGCTGGATCGTTACCGGTTACCCATGGGACCAGATCGACCGCCCGGAACACGCCTCGTTCGCTGCAAACTATTACAAAAAGTTCAATGAAAACCCCAAAGTTGGCTCGGTGGTGGGTTATGCGACCATGCAGGCCATTTTTGCGGCGATCAAAAAGGCCAATTCGACGGACAACGAAAAGCTGGTCACCGCCATGCGTGGCTTGAAGTTCAGCACGCCGTTTGGCCCGGCTGAGTTTCGCGCGGTCGATCACCAGTCGACCATGGGGGCGTATGTTGGCAAACTGGACCAAACCGGCGGCAAAGGCACCATGGTGCAATGGCGTTATGCTGATGGCAAAAACTATTTGCCCAGCGACGAATACGTGCGCAATCGCCGCCCGGCTGAAGCCCGCAAATAAACAAAACCGGGCCGCTTACAGCGATCCCCAACGGCGGCCGGTTTGCTGACCCCCCTCAAAAGGGGGGAGCAAAGTTCAATCAAAGTGGCTTGGTGCGGTCATAATTTCGATTTGTGGGCTTTGACGCAAGCGAGGCTCTTTTCAACTTCATTCAGGCCAGATGCTCAACACGGTATATGTCAAGGTCGTCGGTTTTCGGGACGTGGAACGCCATGCGCTCAATACCGTGTTCCGCCTCTCGCAAGATCGTTCAACCCAATATGTGCTGTGGCATGACGGATTGCCGTTAACCGCCCATCTATGCCTGCTGGATACTGACAGTTACGAAGGCGGGGTTGAGTTGGCATCGCCCGGCTTGAACAAAAACGTCAAACTCATCGCCATTGGTGAAAAAGCGCCCGATTGGGCTTGGCGCAGCTTTACCCGCCCGGTTAGCTGGCCTGGTGTGGTGCACGCCATGGACAGCCTGTTTGAAGGCTCAACCGGTGCCGATATTGACATTGAAACCGGCGAAGCTTCTCAAGGCATTTCACCACCGGGTGTGCGGCAAACGCTGTTGGTCGATGCTTCACGCGAACGCCGCATGTACCTGCGGGCGCGCTTGGCACTGAGTGGCCTGCTGGAAGTGGCAGAGGCACCCGACGCGCACAGCGCGCTCGTATTGGCGCAGCATCGGCATTTCAACCTGGTTGTGCTGAACCTGGATGACCCGGGGCTTGACGGCTGGAAACTGGTTCAGCAACTGGTGGCACTCGAGCCAGCCATTGGTTCGATTGTGTTGACCGGGCGCGATGCCTCGTGGCACGTGCAGGAGCAGGCCGAGCAATCCGGTTGTGCCGGCGTGCTGGAAATTCCATTTGACCCGATGCAAATTGTGGAGATGTTGCGCAAGGTTTAGGGGCGCGCGGTTGACCGCGGTGGGCTACAGTGGATATGGCCTACAGCGCCAATTTTGCAGCCAGTTGCGCATCAATCGGCAGGGGTTCACCGCCCAACTGAGCAGCCAGAATCTCGGCATTGAGCAGACACCAGCTCAAGCCTCTCGAACCCAAACCGGTGTTGAGCCACAAACCCGTTTGCGGGTTGTTCAGCAAGGGGCCAACCAGGGGCAATCGATCCCGGGTGGCAAAACGGGTGCCGCGCCAACTCTGCAAATTGCCGGTGGCAAAACGGTCTGCCAAGTGACTGGCCAGCTCGGGGGCCAATGTTTTCAGGCGCTGAAAATTGAGCTGATGGGCTGTAAAAACAGTGGCTGCTTCGTCAGTGCGTAGCGGCTTTGTTTCAGGGACGGCGGCCGTTTCATAGGTGGCGCCCACGTACCAGGTTCGACGCCGTTGGTGGGGAATGTGAGCGCTCAAATGGCCATACCCGTTGACAGGGTGGCGGGGCAGCAAGGCGGTATCGCCCGCATCGTGGTAGGCCCATGAAATCTGCCCGTGAACGGGGTGAAGCGAGGCCAACCGCGCACGGTTCGCAGGCGCTTCTTCCAATGCTGCCAACGCTGCCAACGCTGCCAATGGCAAGCTGGCCAACAATTTGGCGGTGCCGCCCGCCGTTGCCAAAACCACCACATGCGCCTGGCCCAGGCACTGACCCCGTGCATCGTTGGCTCGCCACAAACCCTGCCCGAAGGCCAACGCATGCACCTGCGCCGCAGGATGCACCTGCACGCCCGGTGTTGCAAGCAGCGCCTCAATCAACGCCTGCGGTTTGACCCACCCGGCTTGCGTATGCCAGGTTTTGCCGGTTGCGGTGGCCGGGTCTGCCCCGGCAGAAGCCGGCTCAAACAGGGTTTGCATGGCCCCCGTCAGGGCCCAGTCGCGCCCGGGCTTCAAGGTTTTCGGTAGTTGCGGCAAGCGCTGCGTGAGCAACGAAATGCCGGCACGGACCAGCCGCGACAACGGCGCATCGTTTTTGGAAACATGCGGGCAAAACAAAGCCAACGGCAGATGCGATGCACCTGTGGAAGCGCCCTCGACAGTGCCCGTTGTCGCGTCCTTACCCGCCGCACTACCATCCAGCACCTGAACCTGCCAACCCCGGCGCGCCAGCGCGGCAGCCGTGGCTGCGCCAGCCAGGCCTTTGCCAATGACCAGGCAAGTTGTGGGTGTGGGTCGAACGCGAGTTGCCGGGTTTGCGGGCGGCTTCACGGCCCAGCGCGGCGCAAACCGGCCCCGCCATACCGCCGATGACGGGCGTTCTTCAAAAGAAAACCCCGCAGCATTTAGCAGCGCCGCCACGCCATGCGCCGCTTGCATCAGGCGTACCCGGCAACCCGGCTGGCAACGTTGCGCCAAGGCTTTGGCTGTCCATCGATCCCACTCACCCGATGCACTGGTCAGATCGGTACCCGACACCAGGACCGCGTCGGCCACAAAGTTTTGGGCTTTCAGCATGGCTTTTAGCGGCCCAATGCAGACGGTGAGCAAAACCTTGCCTTTGTCCAGCTCCAGGCGCTGAAACCCCGGTACCCAGGTATTGCCAAGCCGGTTGAATTGCCGCACCAACTGGCGCTGCAACACCTGCAGTTGCGGGAGGGATGCTGAAGCGCTGAAGCTCAGCGATTGCGACAACGCACGCAGGTCGGGCGGGGCGGGCAAAAGCAAAACATAGTGCAACGGATGTACACGGAGCTTTTGACGACGCCAAGCCCGCCACTGACGCAAAAAATTGAGCAGGCCGCCACTCTCGGTGGGGAGCGTTAACTCCAATACGGCGTGGCCGGGCCGTTCAGGCTTCAGGCGGTGGGCGGCACATACCCGGCCGCAGCATCGGCACCCGAGCCGAAAAAGTGATTTTCCATCTGCCGCGCCAGGTATTGGCGGGCTCTCTGGTCGGCCAGATTCAGCCGGTTTTCGTTCACCAGCATGGTTTGGTGTTTGAGCCAGGCGGCCCAGGCTTCTTTGCTAACGCTTTGCCAGATGCGTTTGCCCAGATCGCCAGGGTAGGGTGCGTAGTCGAGCCCTTCGGCCTCTTTGCCAAGTTTGATGCAGTTAACGGTGCGTGCCATGGGAGCCTTGTTAGATTCAGGGAAGGGTTTGGAACAGGTTTGATTTTACGGACACTCGGCGCCCGTTGCCATACGGGGTTGAATGAATGCTGCGTGGTCTGCTCCGCCAAGAGGCGCAACCCTACTTGCAAATGACCTCGCGGCGCAAGAACTGAGCATGCGGGACAGCGCTAACAATGCGCCCAAGCCAATCCGGTTAAAATAGGAGCAGATCAACACTTTGAAAGCGTCGCCCATGTCACGAGCTGAAGCCAAAACCGCCGTCCTTCCAGACGGTCTGCGTTACAAATCCAAAGTGTCCGGCTCCCCGTTTGCGGCGGCTGCCTCTTTTGGCGGTGCCACCATGTCCTGCTTCATGTGCGGCAAACACCGCGCGCGCTCACTGATGGGCACGAAAAAAGTCTTGGGCAAGGCGCAGGCCGTTTGTGCGCCTTCGTGCAAAGAGCTTGATGCAACTTTGGCAGCGCGTTAGTCCATGCCCCTCAACCCGACCGAAGGCTTCAAAGCCGGGCTGAAAGTCCGCCGTGAGGTTTTGGGTGCCCAGTATGTCGATGACTCCATTGCCCAGGCCGATGCGTTCACAGAAGACTGGCAGCAGTTTGTTACCGAACACGCCTGGGGCGCGGTGTGGACGCGTGACGGGCTGGACCGCAAAACCCGCAGCTTTTTGAACCTGGCCATGCTGGCCGCGATGAACCGCCCAGCTGAGCTCAAACTTCACATTCGCGGCGCGCTGAACAACGGCGTAACCCGCGACGAAATGAAAGAAATCTTCCTGCAAGTCGCCGTCTATTGCGGCGCACCCGCCGGGCTGGATGCCTTCAAGATCGCCAAACAGGTCTTTCTGGAAGACGACGCGCCAAAAGCCTGAGTTCGTTATGGCCACGACCCTGTGGGCACACACAGGCGAAGTTTGACCTGCATCAAAGCAGCGGACAAAGCGTCGGTCTAGACTTCTATTCGAACCCAAACTGGTTGAAATGATTGAAGTTTGTGAACCTTGGCTTATGTGCCTTTTGTCTAAGCTTTTGATTTTTAAGTAGTTTGAGTTTTGATGACCCAGCGGTAAATTAGCTG
>JANOVW010000231.1:0-3364 GCA_031417575.1 Rhodoferax sp.
TGCTCCACTGGCGCATGATTTCGGCAAACGGGCGCGGGTCTGCTACTTCGTCTACCGCAATACCGGCGCGTTCGTCGCTGGTGATGTTGCGAATGCAGTTGCCGCTGGTTTGAATGCCGTGCATGTCCACACTGGCCAGCAGATCCATCACGTCAGCGCTTTTGTCCAGCGGAATCCAGTTGTATTGCACGTTTTGGCGCGTGGTGAAGTGGCCCACGCCGCTGGGCAGTGAGTTCAGGTCTGACAGGCCGGGGTTGGCTACGCCCAGATTGTTTTGCTCTTTTTTGTCGTAATCGCGGGCGATTTTGGCCAGCACCCGCAGTTGCCGGCTGGCCAGCTCGCCATACGGCACGGCCACCCTCAGCATGGGCGCAAAGCGCTGCACATACCAGCCGTTTTGCAGGCGCAGGGGACGAAAGTCGTCATCCGGCAACTGGCCCGCTAAATGACGGCCCAACTGCTCACGGTATTGGGCGGCACGTTGCTGGACGAACTGGCGATCAAAGGCGGTGTATTGGTACATTTTTATGAACTTTGAGGACGATTAATGGCAATCAATGGTGATCAATGACATTTGAGACAGTGTTTTAAAGCGCAATCAGTTTCAGGCCCGCATAAGCCAGCAGCACCGACAGCAGCGAGCGCACCACGCGGTCGGGCGTGCGGGTCAGCAGGTGCGCGCCGATCCAGATGCCGGGCAAGGAACCGGTGAGCAGCAAGGCCAGCAGCGACCAATCGACGGAGCCCAGCGAGGCATGGCCCAGCCCAGCCACCAGGGTGAGCGGCACGGCGTACGCGATGTCGGCCCCCACGATGCGGCTCAGGGGTAACTTGGGGTACAAAATCATCAACACGGTGACGCCAATTGCCCCGGCACCCACCGACGTGAGCGTGACCAAGGTGCCAATCAGCGCGCCAAACAGCGGTGGCAGAGCCCAATGCAAGGGTGTTGCGGCGGCATGCTCTTGGCCCGGCGCGATGGCAGCTGGCGCTGCTTTGCCGCGAACCGCCTTGTACAGGGTGGCGGCGGCAGTCAACAGCAGGGCCGCGCCCAGCGCGGTGGTCATGATGCGTTGCACGCCAGCGTCTGCCGGCCCCACTGTGTGCAAAACGTACAAGGTGACCAGTGCCGCCGGAATACTGCCCGCGCACAACTGGCCCACTACCCGCCAATCAACCCGCCGCGCCCGCGCCAGCTTGATGGTGCCACCCATCTTGGTAAAGGCGGCAAACAACAAATCGGTGCAAATCGCCATATAGGGCTTGACACCAAAAAAGAAGATCAGGATGGGTGTCATCAGCGAACCCCCGCCTACACCCGTTAGCCCGACGATCACGCCCACCGCAAACCCCGCAACAATAAAACCCAGTTCCAGCATGCTTTCCCTTCAGAAGGGCTGGAGTTTGGGCGATTTGTCTTATATTGCAAACTACATTTTTTTGATTTATTTATGCATATTTAAACTAAAGAGTTTGAATCTATTGCACCGGGTTTGGCCTTGGCGTGACGGGATTCAAGTCGGTTCGCTGTTCTGGCCGGGAAACTACGACCAAGGGCCGCTGCCCGTCATAATTTGCGCATGCACGCGCAAGCTACTTCCCCCAAGAAACAATCTCTGGCGCTCGTGTCTTTGGTGGTGCGTGATTACGACGAAGCCATCGCTTTTTACGTCGGAATTCTTGGCTTTGAGCTGATCGGGGATTCGCTGGTGGCGGACCAAAACAAGCGTTGGGTTGTGGTCGCCCCACCCGGCGCGACGGAGTCGCGTTTGCTGCTGGCCCGTGCCACTGATGAAGAGCAGGCCGCGCACATCGGCAATCAAACGGGTGGCCGGGTGTTTTTGTTCCTCCAAACGGACGACCTGGATCGCGACTACCGGAATTACAAGGCCAAAGGCGTCGTTTTTGTGCGCGCGCCCAGGCAAGAGACCTACGGAACCGTCGCCGTTTTCCAGGATTTGTATGGCAACCTGTGGGATCTCCTTCAACCCGGGCGTTCAGTTCACTCCGGGGTTATGGCCCCGAACCTACCGCTCGGCTTATGATGCTTACCGCGCCTTTTTGCTGGCCACAAAGCCGTCCCAACCCGATCAACCGAACTTGCCGAATTTATCTATGAAGCTTTCCTATTTTGCCGTTGCGTTAGCCCTCTCTTTGACCTGCGTGCATGCGGGCGCTCAACCCGCGGCCCCAGCCGGTGAAATCAAGGGCGATGCCTGGGTGCACACCAGCGAATCGCTCGCCAATGCCGTGCAGCAGGCCGATGTGTGTCTGCCCGCTGCTGCCACGGGCGGTGCTGTGTTTTGCGGCAAATTCAAAAGTCTTGTGCAAACCACTGGCAAGCGGGTTCCGGTCGTGGTGTTTTTGCACGGCTCAACCGGGTTGGGCCTCAAGGCCATCGGCGAATGGCAGCAATGGCTGGCGGGGCTGGGTTACGCCAGCGTGGCACCGGATTCGTTTGCGCTGCCGGGCCACGTCACCTATAAATCACCGATTGACAAAGATTCGTATGAAAAAATTCATGCGTTGCGGGCCTCAGAAATCGCTCCCATGCTGGCAGCGGTCAAAAACCAGTCGTGGGCAGATTCGGCCCAACTGCTATTGGCGGGCAGCAGCGAAGGCTCCGTGCCCGTTGCCCGCTATACGGGTACAGAATTCGCGGCCCGCATACTTTACGCCTGGAGTTGTGAAAGCAATTACTTCGTGAAAGAGCCGCAAAACGCATTTGAGCCCGCAAAACCGGTGCTTAACGTGATCAGCGCTACTGATCCTTTTTTCTCGCGGTCAAACACCTGGCTCGGCAATGCGCAAGCCCAGGGCCATTGTGCTGCAGCACTGAAGGGCAACCCCCGGGCTTCTGTGTTGTTGGTTCCGGATGCGCCACATACGCTTCTCAACCTTCCCGCCACCCGCAGCGCTACGGCGGGCTTTTTGTCGCAACTGGGCAAGCCGTAAGCGCTGCCTGACTCAGTAAATCGTCGCGTTTTCGGTGGGCTTCCCGTACTGCTTTTCCGTCAATCCAGGCTCACACCCGTCGACTTGATCGGTTTCTCCCAGCGGGCCCGCCACAGCGCATCGTTGATCTTGCCGCGGTATTCGAAGGCGAGCCCACGGACGATGAGCGCCAGCAAGATGAGCAGCAGGGGCAGATAGAAACCGGAGAAGAGCGTGGCGTACCACTCGGGGAAGGCCGCGAACGTCGCGCCACCCGCGACCAGCAGCCACACCTCGTTGCCGTCCCAGACCGGGCCGATGGTGTTGATCAGGAGCCGGCGGTTGTCCTCGCCGTCACCGGCACTGGCACCGGCACTGTTACCGGCACCGGCACCGGCAGTGTCGCGGCCGAGCACCGGCAGCAGCATCC
>JANOVW010000232.1:0-2143 GCA_031417575.1 Rhodoferax sp.
CGGGCGCCACAGGTAATGGGTGACCACCACCAGGTCGAAGGTCTGGGGCCCAGAGGAACCTTGAAACGGCCAGGGCCGGTTTTCGATGTCGGCCTGGACCACCTCGCCCCACTGGGCGGCAGAGGCGAGCGCCTGCGCCGATTGGTCGACCCCCGTGGTGGTGCAGCCACGGCCAGCAAACCATTTCATGTGCCGCCCATGCCCGCATGCCACATCAAGCATGCTGGAGCCCGGTGGCACCAGATGTGACCAGCGATTTACCCACTCTGAAATTTTTTCTGAATTATGCAATTTAACTAATAATTAATTAAAAAATATATAATTATGATATATTTTAAATAGCTTATTGTGCAATTATTACGTGAACATTATTCGCGTTTTAAAAATGAAAATTCAGTAGACTAAAAACATGCCCATAATTGGTCTGCCAGCATCACCAAAAAGGCGGGTTGGGTATAAAACCAAAACACCAAAAGCAGCAGAATCGAGGCCAGCACATGCGGCGCAAATCTGCGCCAAGGCGACCGTTTGGCAGGTGAGTTCATGGTTCCCATCCTGTGCTTATACAGGCTAATTCAGCGTGAGCGGGGTGGCAAGCGCAGCCATTACACAGCGCCCGCTGGCAGGGGCTGGCGGCTGATGGCCGCTTCTTTGACGGGCAGGTTGATCAGCGCCCCGAACAGCCCCAACGCAATACACAGATACCACACCCCATCGTAGTTGCCGGTCTTGTCATACAACACACCGCCCAGCCAGGCTCCCAGGAACGAGCCAAACTGGTGGCTCAGGAACACGAAGCCCGACAACATCGACAAATGCGCGACGCCAAAAATCTGCGCAATGGCGGCGTTGGTGGGTGGCACGGTAGAAAGCCACAACAAGCCCATGCAGCTGGCAAAAATATAAACGCTGGCGGGTGACAGCGGGGCAATCAGGAACACGCTGATACACACCGCGCGCGCCGCGTAAATGAAGGCCAGAATGTTCTTTTTCTGCATTTTTTGGCCCAACGAACCCGCCCAATACGTACCCAACACGTTAAACAGCCCGATCAGTGCCAACGCATAACTGGCCACCTGGGGCGACAAGCCTTTGTCTTTGAGGTAACTGGGCATGTGCACGCCAATAAATACCACCTGAAACCCGCACACGAAATAGCCCGCCATCAACAATTGAAAGCTGGGGTACTTGAAGGCTTCCGTCAAGGCCTGCAGAATTGATTGGTCGCGCCGGGCGGTTTGCCCGCCCGCAAAACCCGGTTCGCGCAGGCCCACGGCCAGCGGCAGGATGACCAGCACCGCCATGCCCAAAATAACCAAAGCCTGCTGCCAGCCTTGGCTGGAGATCAAAAACCCTTCCGTCGGAACCATCAAAAACTGGCCAAACGAACCAGCCGCAGCCGCCACACCCATCGCCCATGAACGGCGTTCCAGCGGCACATTGCGGCCAATCACGCCGTAGATCACGGCGTAGGTTGTACCGGCCTGGGCCGCACCAATCAGCACCCCGCCGGTCAGTAAAAACCAACCAGGCGTGGGTGCGTAAGCCATGCCCACCAGGCCCAGGCTGTAACAAATCGTGCCCACCACGATCACCTTGAAAGCGCCAAATTTGTCAGCCACCATGCCGGCAAAAATGCCAAAAAACCCCCAACTGAGATTTTGAACGGCAATCGCCAATGCAAAGTTTTCGCGCGTCCAGCCCTGTGTCTGGGTTACCGGTTGCAGCCACAGGCCAAAGCCATGCCGAATGCCCATTGAAAAGGTCACGATGGCAGCGCCGCAGATCAGGACTTGCGTGATCGAGAGGGTTTTGGGGGCAGAGGACAAGCTGGCGGTCATGTGCCAACTTTACCCAAAACACGGGAAATGGGTTCCGGCTTGACTGCGAGTCGGCACCCAAACGCACGATACAAACTTGGTAACGCCATGCGGACTGTATGAATTACCAGTAATTTTGGGTCAAACGACTACAATCGGGGGATGGCCACCAAACCTCCACCCACCTATTCCGAAAGCTCCATCCGTGTTCTGAAGGGCCTGGAGCCCGTGAAGCAGCGCCCGGGCATGTATACCCGTACTGACAACCCGTTGCACGTTATTCAAGAAGTGCTGGATAACTCGGCCGACGAAGCGCTGGCGGG
>JANOVW010000233.1:0-3867 GCA_031417575.1 Rhodoferax sp.
CGCTACGGTTTTGACTGTTTTGGTTTTGGCTTTCACATCGGCTTTCACTGAGGCTGAACGAGGGGCTAGCGGGCTAAGTGGCAATAAGTGACGACAAAAAACAGGAACAAACGTGCGGGCTGACGGCTCAGGTTGGACAAATTTGGAGTTTTTGCTGGCGCGCGAGTGTAGCGGGTTTTACTGCGGGTTCAGCAGCGTTTTACACCAAACATTGCTCCATGCCTTGCAAAAAGATGTCTTTGGGCAAATCGATGCCGATAAACACCATTTTGTTGACACGCGGTTCATCCGGGCCCCAGGCAGGGCCCAAATCACTGCCCATCAGCTGGTGAACACCCTGGAAAATCACTTTCCGGTCGGTTCCTTTCATGTTCAATACACCTTTATAACGCAACATGCGCGGGCCGTAAATATTGACAATGGCACCCAGAAAATCTTCCAGTTTGGCGGCGTCAAACGCGCGATCAGAGCGAAACACAAAACTCTTGACGTCATCATCATGGTGATGATGGTGCCCATGCTGACCTGCCTCGCTGTGGGCATGTGACGGGTGATCGCAATGTTCACCCGGTGCATGATCGTGGCCTTCGTGGTCATGCCCATGGTCGTGGCCGTGGTCGTGACTTTCGTCTTTGAGAAAATCCGGGTCAATGTCGAGTTTGGCGTTCAGGTTGAAGCCGCGCAGGTCAAACACCTCCGACAGAGCCACCTCGCCAAAATGCACGGCTTTTTGCGGTGCCCGAGGGTTCATGTGTTTCAACCGGTGAATCAGGGCGTCGGTTTCTTCTTTGGCCACCAGGTCCGTCTTGCTGATGAAAATCTGGTCGGCAAATCCGACTTGGCGACGCGCTTCCTGGCGGTCGTTGAGCTGGTTGGCCGCGTGTTTGGCGTCAACCAAGGTCAGGATGGAATCCAGCAGGTAACTTTCGGCGATTTCGTCGTCCATGAAAAAAGTCTGCGCAACCGGGCCAGGGTCTGCCAGGCCAGTGGTTTCAATCACGACGCGGTCAAACTGCAATTCGCCCTTGCGTTTTTTCTCGGCCAGGGTTTGCAGGGCCGTACGCAGATCTTCACGAATGGTGCAGCAGATGCAGCCATTGCTCATTTGCACAATTTGCTCGGTGGTTTCTGACACCAAAATGTCGCTGTCGATGTTTTCTTCACCGAACTCGTTTTCGATGACGGCAATTTTTTGACCGTGCGCTTCCGACAGAATGCGTTTGAGCAGCGTGGTTTTGCCAGAACCGAGAAAACCGGTCAGGATGGTGGCGGGAATCAGACTCATACAGTAGGTATCCAATCGTCAGGTCAGCAGTTAATTCGCTCAGGTGGGGGAGTTTAGTCCGCAATTCAAGACTGACGGACGGGAGAAGCTTAGCGAACAGACGAATGTGTTTGCCCGGTTTTTCGGCAAAAACGGGCCGGGGCGAGCCCTATTTGACGACCACCACCAGGCCTTTGAGGTATTCCCCTTCCGGGAATTCCAGCGTCATCGGATGATCGGGCGCGCCACCCAGGCGCTCGGCAATGTAGCCGTCTACCCCGGCATCGGCACCGGCCGAGGCGACGATTTTGTGGAACAAATCGGCGCTGATTCCGCCCGAACACGAAAAGGTAAACAACACCCCGCCGGGCGGCAACAGTTTCAAAGCCAGGCGGTTGATGTCTTTGTAGGCGCGCGCTGCACGCTCGGCATGCACGGCAGTGGGCGCAAACTTAGGGGGGTCCAGCACGATCGCGTCAAAACGTTCGCCCTGGGCTACAAAGGCCCGCAGGCTGGCGTTGACATCGGCATCTACAAATCGGTGCGCGGCGCTGTCAAAACCGTTTAGCCGCAGGTTCAGGGCGGCTTTTTCCAGCGCGACGGCGCTGGAGTCAATTGAGGTGACACAGGCGGTTTGGGGTGCCGATTCGCCCGCGTAATCGCACAGGCCCGCCAGTGCTGCCACGGTGAAACCCCCGGTGTAGCTGAAGCAGTTCAGCACGTTGGCAAAACCCCGGCGGCGCGCGTAGTCATAAAACTTGCGGCGGCTGTCGCGTTGGTCCAGATAAAAGCCGGTTTTGTGGCCTTCGTCGATGTTCAGGGCCAGTTGCCAACCGTTTTCGTGCAACACCTGTTCGGTGTCGCCTGAACCGCGCAACCAGCCTTTGACTTCCGGCAAGCCTTCCAGGGCGCGGCTGCTGGTGTCGGAGCGTTCGTAAAGCCGGGTCAGCCCGGTGCTGGCCAGCAGGGCATCGGCCAGCACGGGCTTCCATTTTTCGGCACCGGCCGAGGTGAACTGGGCGACCAGCGTGTCGCCATAACGATCCACAATCAGCCCGGGCAGACCGTCAGATTCGCCGTGCACCAGGCGCATGGCATCACTGGGGATATCAAACCAGCGCCGCGCGGCAATGGCACGCGCCACCAAGCCGCCCAAAAAAGCGGCATCAATGCGCTGTTTTTCATCAAAACTCCAGACCCGGGCGCGGATTTTGGACTGTGGGCTACAGGCCGCCCAAGCCAAAAACTGGCCGGTGTCGGACTCGACCCGAACGGTCTCGCCCACGTCGCCGCCCCCTTTGGCAATGGCGCCATCAAACACCCACGGGTGGCGGCGCAGCAAGGAGCGCTCTTTTCCTGGTTTTAATCGAAGGGTTTTCAAGTATTTTATCTAATTTTTATATTTATCTAATTAAAATAAGATAAATTGTTCACGTAATAATTGTACAATATGCTATTATTAATATACTAAAAATGTACTTTTTATATATATTTAATTAATAAATTGTATTATGCAGACAAAATGCACCGATTTTGTTACGGTCTGATCCCGGTTTGACTTCCATTTTCAACCCTTGCCACGGGGTAATTTGGCTCGCGGATGGGCTGCATCGTAGGTTTTGGCCAGGTGCTGAAAATCCAGCCGGGTGTAAACCTGCGTGGTGCTGATATTGGCATGGCCCAAGAGCTCTTGCACCGCCCGCAAATCACTGCTGCTTTGCAACACATGGCTGGCGAACGAGTGGCGCAACATGTGGGGGTGCACCGGCGCAGGCAAACCAGCCTGCAGGCTGCGGCTGCGCAGGCGTGCCCAGACCGACTGCGCGCTCAGGCGTGTGCCGTTTTGGCCAATGAACAACGCCACCTGCTCGGCGTGGGCTGAACGGTCTGCGTTGCCTGGCGCCATTGCCTCGCCGCCACCCGCCCGCACGTTTTGCCCACGCACCGCCAGCCAGGCCTGCAAGGCGGTAATGGACGATTTGCCCAACGGCACGATGCGCCGTTTGGAGCCCTTGCCCAGCACGTGCGCCTCGGCACCTGCTACATCCAGCCAGCCACGGGCTGCCGGGCCAGCCTGAACATCCAGCCCGGTCAGTTCGGCAATGCGCAGCCCACTGCCATACAGCAGTTCGGTGATGGCGGCATCACGGGCTTCGAGCCAGGGGTCGGCTTCGCGGTTCTGAAAACTGGCCAGTTGCACGGCCGCATCGACGCTCAGGGCTTTGGGCAGCGGCTTGGCGGCCCTGGGGGCTCGCACATCAACCACCGGATTGGCAGCGATCAGGCCTTCTTTACCCAGCCAGGTGTAAAACCCGCGCCAACCCGACAAAACCAACGCGATGCCTCTTGCGCTGCGGCCACCCGCATGCATGCGTGCAACCCACTGGCGGATGTGGGTGGTTTGCACCTGTTGCAGGGCCAAGCTGGCCTTGGCTGCAAATTCGGAGAGCTTGAGAAGATCCAGGCTGTACAGGGTGACGGTACGGTCTGCCAGCCGTTTTTGTACGCGGCAATAGTCCAGATATCGATCAACCAGAGGGTCTGGGCTTGCCCCCACGCTCCCCACTGCGTGTGGTTCGCTGCCCCCCAAGGGGGCTAATTTT
>JANOVW010000234.1:0-7035 GCA_031417575.1 Rhodoferax sp.
ACATCGGCTTGCGCAAATGCCTGGCGCACCGGTTCGCCGGCAATCAGGCCACCATGCCCCACGAAGTGCGGGCTGTCGGTGGCAATCACACCCAAGGCCATTTGGGTTGGCACCACCGGGGCACCCAGCAAACCGGCCAAATGGCGCACTTGTTCAAACGCACCGCTGGCCACCACACCACCACCCGCCACAACCAGCGGGCGTTTGGCCAGCAACAACAACGCGGCTGCACGGCGCACCTCAACCGCAGCCGGTCGCGGCCCCCCGCTTTGGCGGTAACGGCCCGGTGAGATGTCGAACTCACCATCGGCAAACTCATACACAGCGGCCAGCACATCTTGCGGAATATCCAAATGCACCGGCCCAGGCCGACCACCCAGCGCTTCGCGAAACGCGCGGCGCACCAGCTCGGGAATGCGACGACCATCGTGCACCACGGCGTTCCATTTGGTGATGGGCGCCATCACCGAACGGGTGTCCAGATCCATGAACATGCCACTGTGCGGGTAAGCCGCCGCCCGATGCTGGTTGGTGGTAATGGCCAGCAGCGGCAAGTTGTTGCCAAAGGCCACGCCCATGCCACTGGCCAAATTGAGCCCGCCCGGCCCCATCTCGCCGAGCGCCACGGCCATGCGGCCAGAACCCGCATGCACCGCCGCCGCCATCATCGGCCCCGCCGCTTCATGCCGCACACCCACAAACCGCAGGCTGGGTTGTTGGGAAATCGCGTGCAACAGAGGGGCCAGCTTGCCGCCCACCACACCAAACACCCATTCGACGGACTCTCCCTGCAAAACCTGCACCAGCGCTTGAGCACCCGTAACCTTGCTCATGATGTTCGCCGCCGGGCCGCCCCAAGGCGAACGCGGCCCCCTCGGGGGGCAGTGACCCACACGCAGTGGGGGAACGTGGGGGCATCGTGGAACCGCCGGGCCGCCCCAAGGCGAACGCGGCTCCCTCGGGGGGCAGTGACCCACACGCAGTGGGGGAACGTGGGGGCAAACATGATTAGTCTTCCGCCGTAAAACCAGTAGCCTTCGCGGCTGCACCCCAATGCGCGGTGTCGCGTTTGAGCATCGCCATGAAATCCTCAGGCGACTGGTGCAGCGGTTGCAGGCCGCTCTTGGCCAGGCTTTCGATGAATTCGGGTGCCTGCAGCGATTCACGCACCAAGCCGTTGAGCTTGCGCACCGTTTCCATCGGCGTTTTGGCCGGCAGATACCAGCCCAGCGCTTCGAGCATGGCGATGTCTTTAAAACCGATTTCGACCATCGTCGGCACGTCGGGCAGAAAAATGGAGCGCTGGGGTGTCGTCATGGCCAGTGAACGCAGCTTGCCCGAGCGCACATGTGGCAGCACCTCACCCACCACGTTGAAGCTCACCGGAATCTGCCCGCCCAACACGTCTTGCAGCAGCGGCGCCCCGCCCCGGTAGGCCACGCTGGTCAGTTCTACACCCGAGGCGCGGGCCAGCATCATGCCGGCGAAATGCAGGGCCGAACCCGCAGCCGGCACGCCATAGTTGGCCTGCTTGGGGTTGGTTTTGGCCCATTTGAGGTAATCCTCCACGGTCTTGATTTCGGCGGGCAAACCGGGGCCTGCCGTGAACGAAAACGCATAACTCACGGTGGATGTCACCGGAATAAAGTCAACCAAAGGGTCGTAGTTGAGCTTTTTGTAAATATTGGGGTAAAGCACCATCGGGGAGCTGGGAATCTGCAAAATCGTCAGGCCATCCGGTGCGGCACGTTTGACAAACTCCACTGCAATACGGCCACCCGCACCCGCTTTGCTTTCTGTCACCACGTTGGCGGCATATTTGCCCCGCAGTTTTTCAGCCAATGGCCGGGCGACTGAATCACCCATGCCGCCGGCCGGAAAACCAGAAATGATGAACGCGTTGCCGTTGGCCTGGGCCCATGCAACGCGGTGCACGGCGGGCAAGGCCAACAGGGACGCGCTGGCTTGCAACAGTGAACGGCGGTTGATCATGGTTTGTCTCCGGTTTGTGATAGATCACCAACGATAGGCGCATCTACGGGAAAAACACATGGACGAACCGGCTGCTACCCTGTAAATTTCCGGCATCGCCTTCAAAACCATGAAATCTTCTGCCCCTTTGTTGCTGGTACCGTTTCGGGAGGTTCGCCACGGGAAACCCGATGATGTTTTGCACTACGAACCGGTAACGGTGCGGGCCTCTCAGTACCAATGGACAATTCCGGCCCACCGGCATGATGGCCTGCATCAGTTCCAGTTGCTGATGCGCGGTTCGGTATCTGCCACGCTGGACGGCATCACCACCCGGTTTGAAGCGCCCTTCGCGATGATGGTCTCACCCGGTGTGGTGCATGGTTTTGCCTATGACCGCGACAGTGCCGGCCACCAGATGACATTGCCCACCGCTGCTTTGCGCAGCTATTTTGCGCATGCGCCTACGTTGCTGCAAGCGTTGAACCAGCCGATTTTGGTAGACAGTGTGGCCATGGGCGGCACCGCACTGGGTGGCGAAAACCTGTTTACCGCGTTGGCGGGCGAGTTCCACGGGCATCAACCCGGGCGCATTGAGGCGCTGCACGGCCAGGCGATCTTGCTGGCCTTGTGGTTCTTGCGCTGCCAGGCTGCTACCCGAGCCCAGCCCCGCCAGCAGGGCTTGCGCGATACCCTCTTGCAACGCTTCAAAATGCTGCTGGAGCAGCACGTGCGCCAGCAGCAACGGCTGGGCTTTTACGCCGAAAAATTGGGCGTTACGCCCGACCACCTGAGCCGCGTTTGCCGGGCCACCACGGGCACCGGTGCGTTGGATGTGCTGCATGAGCGCCTGATTCTGGAAGCGCGCCGTTTGCTGGCCTACACGCCCAACCCGGTTTCAGCCGTCGCTTACGAAATGGGTTTTGACGACCCGGCCTACTTCAGCCGATTTTTCAGCAAGCTGGCGGGGCAGTCACCCAGTGCTTACCGGGCGGCGGTGGCGCAGGGTACGGGCATCTTGCCTACTCAGCCACTGGCAGGTCAGGATTGACCGGAGGGTCAGGATCCCGAAACCAACAGGCAATCCCGTGATTTGAGGTTTTGAATGATCCTGCAATATCCAATTAAATATATTTAAACTTCACTATTTAAACTTTAGGTCTATTGTTCACGTATTTATTGCACAATAAGCTATAAATAATATATCATAAATGAATAAATAAAGTATAATTATTTATTAAATATCACCCGTTTATAACATTCACAGGCGCTGGCGCACGGCCTCATACAAGCAAACACCACTGGCCACCGACACATTCAGGCTCTCTACCGCACCTTGCATGGGTATTTTGACCAGCAGGTCGCATGTTTTGGCCGTCAGTTGCCGCATGCCGTCGCCTTCTGCACCCAACACCAGTGCGACCGGGCCTTTCAGGTCGGCCTGATAAATGGTTTGGCTGGCCGTATCGCTGGTGCCAATCACCCAAATGTTTCGCTCTTTGAGCTCATTCAGGGTGCGCGCCAGGTTGGTCACCATAAAATACGGCACGGTTTCGGCCGCACCACTGGCCACTTTGGCCACCGTGGCGTTGATGCCGGCAGCGTGGTCTTTGGGCGCGATCACCGCGTGAACACCTGCACCATCGGCCACTCGCAAGCAAGCGCCCAGGTTGTGCGGGTCGGTTACGCCGTCCAGCACCAGCAGCAGCGGCGGCTTGCGTTGGGCCTCGGGCAAAGCGGCGTTGGCGGCTTCCAGGTTTTCCAGCAGTTCATCCAGCGACGTCACTTGCGTCACGGCTTTCACCCGGGCCACGACGCCCTGGTGGCCGTGCCCGCCACACAGTTTGGCCAGTTGCATGCCGTCAGATTCAATCAGCCGTACCTTGGCCTCATGGGCGCGATCCAGAAACGAACGCATGCGGGCATCGCGCCGGGTGGAATCAAAATGGATTTCCAGCACTGATTCGGGTGCCGTTTTAAGCCGAACGGTAACGGCGTGGAAGCCGAAGAGGGATTTGGGGGAAGACATGCCCCAATTATCGGGCGCGCGCGGGCGGCGGCAAACTCAAACCACCCTGCCCGCCTCAATCGTGATTTTGCGATGGCAGCGGTCGGCGATGGCGCGGTCGTGGGTGACCAGCACCAGCGTGGTGCCCAACTCGGCATTCAGGTCAAACATCAGCTTCATGATGGTTTCACCTGTGGCGAAATCGAGGCTACCCGTGGGTTCATCAGCCAGCAACACCGCCGGTTGCACCACAAACGCGCGGGCCAGAGCCACGCGTTGTTGCTCACCGCCACTCAAAACCTTGGGGTAGTGCCCCAGCCGCTGCCCCAAACCAACACGCTCCAGCATCTCTTTGGCCAGGCGGCGCGCGTCTTTCATGTTGGCCAGTTCCAGCGGCAGCATGACGTTTTCAAGCGCCGTCAGATTGCCCAGCAACTGAAAACTCTGAAACACAAACCCCACTTTGCGGGCCCGCATAGCGGCGCGTTCGTCTTCGTCGATGGCAAACAGGTCTTGCCCAGCCAGCCGGACGGTGCCGCGCGTAGGGGTATCGAGCCCGGCGATGATGGACAACAGCGTGCTTTTGCCGGAGCCAGAAGCACCGACAATCGCAGCTGTTTCTTGTTGCGCCAGCGAAAAGTCGATGTCTCGCAGAATGTCCAGCGTGCCAGTGGAATCCGCCACTGACTTGAAGACATGGTCAACCGAGATGATTTGCGGCGCATTAACAGGGGAAGCAGTAGACATTGCGTTTGACGGAATTGACAGGTTTGAGTTTGATGCAGGCATGGGGCATTTCTAGAAATTCAATTTTGGGGATGCAGTGTGAGGCCCGAACGTCACCTTGAGCCGCAGACATACTCGAGTATGGCGAGGATTTGCAACGAAGCAATGCGCCCCACAATTGGATTTATGGAAATGCCCATGAGGTTTTCTTTGTACCGACGCCATCTTTTAGCAGCCCTATTGTTGTCCAGCCCACTTGGGGCGGCTTTGGCGCAAATCAATGCCCCTTTGGCCCAGCCGGTAGTCGGGCCTGCTGCTGCGCCCCCAGGCGGCAGCAAAGGCAGCGCCCGCATTCTGGTGGTGGGCGATTCGCTCAGCGCCGAATACGGCCTGGTGCGCGGCAGCGGCTGGGTGGCCTTGCTTGAAAAGCGCCTGCTGGCCGAGAAAGTGGCTGCCAAAGTCGTCAACGCCAGCATCAGCGGCGACACCACCTCGGGCGGAGCCTCGCGCCTGGCCCCTCTGCTCAAGCAGCACCAGCCGACCCACGTCATCATCGAGCTAGGCGGCAACGATGCCCTGCGTGGCCTGCCCCTGAAGATGACCGAGGACAACCTTGACCAGATGACCGCCGCTGCGCAAAAAGCCGGTGCCAAGGTGCTGCTCGTAGGTATGCAGGTGCCGCCCAATTACGGCGCCGATTACGGCCGGCAGTTTGCCACCAGCTTTGCCAACGTTGCCAAAAGCCGCAAAGCCGCACTGGTGCCGTTTTTGTTGAAAGGTGTGGCCGACATCGCAGATGCTGAAAAAATGTTCCAGAACGACCGCATTCACCCCAAGGCCGAAGCCCACCCGATCATGCTGGCCAACGTGTGGCCCGAACTGCGCAAACTGTTGCCATGAGTCTGGCCACGTTGCCCGCCGCCGAGGCTTTGCACCGGCTGTCCGAGTTCGATGCCATCATTGATGCCCGCAGCGAAAGCGAGTTTGCTGAAGACCATCTGCCCGGCGCCGTGAACTGGCCAACGCTCAACAATGACGAGCGGATTTTGGTGGGCACCACCTACAAACAAATCAACGCCTTTGAGGCCAAAAAGCGCGGCGCCGCCATTGCCGCACGCAACATATCCGCGCACATCGAGCGCGACGTGATCAACAAGCCCAAAGACTGGAAACCCCTCACCTACTGCTGGCGTGGTGGCAAACGCAGCGGTTCGCTCTCGTTGGTACTTGACCAAATCGGCTTTCGCGTCACGCTGGTGGAAGGTGGCTACAAGGCCTTTCGCGCGGCGGTGGTGGCAGACATTCCGGCCCAGGCCACCCGTTTTCAGTGGCAGGTGATTTGCGGCACCACGGGGTCGGGCAAAACCCGCCTGTTGCACGCGCTGGCCGCTGCGGGCGCGCAGGTGCTGGACCTGGAAGGCCTGGCCAACCACCGCAGTTCGGTGCTGGGTGGGATTCCGGGTGTTGCACAGCCGTCTCAAAAACGCTTTGACACCCTGGTCTGGAATGCCTTGCGCCAGCTAGACCCGGCCCGCCCGGTGTTTGTGGAAAGCGAAAGCAAAAAGGTCGGCAACGTGGTGGTGCCCACGTCGCTGATGGAGGCGATGCGGCACAGCCCCTGCCTGAACCTGGTTTTGCCTGAAGCCGACCGGGTTGCCCTGCTGCTGGAAGACTACGATTTTTTTGTGGCCGACGCCGAGCACTTCTGCGAACGTCTCTCGGCGCTCACCGAGATTCGCGGCAAGACGGTGGTGCAAGATTGGCAAGCGCGGGCGCGGCTCGGCCACATCGCCGGTGTGGTGCAGGAACTGCTCACGCTGCACTACGACCCGGTGTATTTGCAATCCATGCGGCGCAATTTCAGCGCTTATGCCGACGCAAAAACAATAGCGCCGGATGGATATTCCACCGGCGCTATGGCGTGTTTAGCAACAAAAATGCTGAACGGGTAAATCGGGCGGCGGGTGAATCCGGAGGCAGCGGAATCAGGCTGCTGGCGTATCGCCCGTGGCAGGCGCGTTGCCTTCAGTGGCCGAATCGGCGTCAGTGTCTTCAATCGGGCTGCCATCTTCGGCTTTGCGCCCGGCTTTGGCCTTCAGCTTTTCTTCTTTTTTCTTCTTCTTGGCGAGTTCTTTTTGACGTTTTTCGTAGCCGTAGTTGGGTGTTGCCAAGATTTGCTTTCAGTTCGGTTGAATCAGTCCACTTTACCAGCTTATTTCACGTGCCCAGCCCGTTTGCCATGCGGGCAACGGTTGAACTTTGGGTGCTGTTACCGCATGGCATTCAACGCGGCTTCCAGGTCTGCCCGTAAATCACTGATATCTTCCAGC
>JANOVW010000235.1:0-3349 GCA_031417575.1 Rhodoferax sp.
CGGCGGATTTACCCGCCCGCAGGGCGCACGAACCGGGTTGGGCGCACTCCTGCTGGGCGTCAATGAGAACGACTCACTTCGATATGTCGGCCGGGTGGGCACCGTGTTTGATGAAACGCGCCTGGCTGAACTGCATCAATCCCTCAAAGCGCTCGAGCAGAAAACCTCACCGTTTTTCAATGCGCCGAAACGCGCCGGGCAGAATCTCATTCATTGGGTTAAACCTATGCTGGTGGCGGAGGTTTCATTTGCAGGCTGGACCGGCACGGGGTCCATCCGGCATGCGGTGTTTCGGGGGCTTAGGGGTGATAAACCTGCCGGCCAGGTCATCCGGGAAGTTGCCAGCAAGGTTACTGGGGTTGCCGCAAAGAAGGTGCCTGTGGACCGGAATGAAAGCGTGACAACCGACAGCGGCGTGGTGGTGACCCACGCGCACCGGGTGGTGGATGTGTCGAGTGGTTTCACCAAGCTCGACGTGCTGCGTTATTACGAAAAGATAGCGCCGCACATGTTGCCGCATCTGATGGATCGCCCGGTGGCCCTGTTGCGGGTTCCCGAGAACATCGCCGGGGAGCAGTTTTTTCAAAAACACCTGGGTAAATATGCAATGGCCGATGCGTTGTTGTTGCCGGACCTGGATCCTGGCCATGCACCATTGATCGCGCTGAATAGCGAAAAGGCCATCACCAGCGCGGCCCAGATGAACGTCATTGAATTCCATACCTGGAATGCGACGGCAAAGAAGATGGAACATCCGGACCGGCTGATTTTTGACCTGGACCCCGACCCGGCGTTGCCCTGGAAAAAGGTGGTTGAAGCGGCAAAACTGACGCGCACCCTGTTGCAGGAGTTGGGCTTGGTGTCGTTCCTGAAAACCAGCGGTGGCAATGGGCTGCATGTGGTGGTTCCGCTGGTGCGGCGCCACACCTGGGCGGCGAGCAAGGCGTTTGCCAAAGCCGTCAGTGATCATCTGGCAAAAATAATTCCCGCGCTGTTCAGCGCAAAAATGGGCGCTCAAAACCGGGTCGGGAAAGTGTTTGTCGACTACCTCCGCAATGGTCGGGGTTCCACCACGGTCTGCGCATTTTCGGTGCGAGCCAGGCCAGGGTTGGGTGTGTCGTTGCCGATCAGTTGGCAACAACTGGAGGAGATCAGGGCATCGGACGAGTTCAACATCATGACGGTGCAAAGCGTGCTTCGAAAACAAAAAAAAGACCCGTGGGCAGGCTACGAAAACTCGCGCCAGTCGCTGGGCGAGGCGATACGTGCCCTTGGGGCGTCATGATTTGGCCGTACCTACTGCGGCTTGATCCCCGCCGTCTTGATGACTTTGGTCCAGTTGGTGATTTCAGCGGCAGTGAAGTCGGCGTAGATCTTGCTGCCCTGTGGTGGCACGACAAAACCCTGGCCTTCCATGCGCGCCTTGATGGCCGTGCTGCCCATGGCCTGTTTCATGGCGGCTTCGAGCTTGTCCACGATGGGTTGTGGCGTGCCTTTGGGGGCTGAGAGGCCTGACCATGAGAGCGCCTGAAAACCGGGGAAGCCGGATTCGGCTACGGTGGGCACATCCGGGTACAGCGGGTTGCGTTGCAGGCTGCTCACAGCCAGCGCGCGCAATTTGCCAGCCTTGACGTGCTGCAAGGCCACGTCCTGGTTGATGAACATGACCGGGATTTCGTTGGCCAATATCGCGTTCATCAGCGGGCCACCGCCACGGTAGGGGATGCCCGTCATGAAAATGCTGGCCTCTTGCTTGAACAGCTCCATCGCCATGTGGCCGCTGGCCGCGTAGGTGTAACCGTAGTCGAGTTTGCCGGGGTTGCTCTTGGCGTAGGTGACCAGGTCTTTGAGGGTTCTGAAGGGCCGATCGGCGTTGACCACCAGCACGTTGGGGCCGTGGTGGATTTGGCTCACATGGACGTAATCGGCGTTGGAGTTGTATTTGAGGTTGGCATCCAGCCCATGCGCAACCGCATTGCTGCCCACGCCCGTGAGCGTGAGGGTGTAACCGTCTGCCACCGCTTTGGCACCGCGCTCGGCGCCGATCACGCCACCGCCGCCGCCGATGTTTTCGACCAAAAACGGCTGTTTGAGAAGTTTTGAGAGTTCATCAGCAGCCATACGCGCCATGATGTCGCTGGTGCCGCCGGGCGGGAACGGCACGATCACCTTGACGGGTTTGTTGGGGTAATCGGATTGCGCAAAAGTAACACCCGAAAACGCTACCATAACAGTAGCTAACAATGGAAGTAGCTTATCAACAATATGCCATTTTTTCATAAGATACCGCCCGTGAATAATTTGTTTGACAAGTTGACATTATCGGCTGATGCCTGCCTCCTGCCGCTTGGCCGCACGTGGCAGCTGTCAAAGCGAACGCCATGCTGTGTGGATTAAACTGGTTTTTCCAAAAAAACAGGAGATAGGCGTGAAAAGTTTTGACGTCGTTGAATGGGGCAAACCCCTGCAGCAAGCGGTTCGTAACACCCCGGCACCTGGCCCGAAAGAGGTTTTGATGCGCCTGAGCTTTTGCGGGGTGTGCCACTCGGATGTACACATCCGGGAAGGCTACTTCGACATGGGCGGTGGTGTCAAGAACGTACTGGCAGACCGGGGCATGAAACTGCCCTTGATTCTGGGGCACGAGCCCATCGGTGTGGTGGCGGCCGTCGGCGCATCGGTGACAAGCGTGCGCGTGGGTGAGACCTACCTGGTCAACCCCTGGATTGGTTGCGGCAAATGCAGCGCCTGCCTCAAAGGGCAAGATAACTTGTGCAACGCCATGGCGGCATTGGGCATGGTGCGCCCTGGCGGTTTTGCCACCCATTTGATGGTGCCTGATGCCCGGTACTTGGTGGATGTGCAGGGCATTGACCCAGCGCAGGCTGCGGTGTTGGCTTGCTCGGGTGTGACGGCCTATTCTGCCGCTGCCAAGCTGGGCCCGCCTGAGGCCGGCCAGTGGGTGGCAGTTTTGGGCTGCGGCGGCCTGGGTCTGATTGCTGTGGCCATCCTGAAAGCACTGGGGCATCAAAACATCATTGCCTGCGATATCGACGATGCCAAGCTGGAGGCAGCCAAGGCAGCAGGCGTTGCGCAGGTGCTGAATCTCAAGACCGGCGGGCCGGCACAGCTGCTGGCTTTGTCTGGCGGTGGCTTGCACGGCATGATCGATTTTGTGGGTGCGCCCACAACAGCCGCATTGGCCATCCCTTCACTTCTGAAGGGTGGGAAGTTCGTCTCCGTCGGGCTGTTTGGCGGTGCCGCCACCATTCCGCTGGTGGCCTTGGCCATGCGCGAGATTTCACTGATGGGTTCGGCAGTGGGCAGCACCGCGCAGATGCGCGAACTG
>JANOVW010000236.1:0-3414 GCA_031417575.1 Rhodoferax sp.
ACATTGAGTTTGTCGCCCTTTTCATGGCCTTGCAAGGCAGCTTCAATGACCTTGAACAGGTCTTGCCCGCCAATCAGGAACTCGACCGGGTCATCGAGCACGTCCAAAATTTCACCCAGAGTGTCTTTCAGCGTCCAGGACAGGGCAACAACGCATTGATCTTTGATTTCCATAGGAGAATTGTCGCAGTTTGACAGCCTGTTTGTCAGATGCTTGACTCGGGAATCTGGATGGACATCACTAAACCACTGACCTTGCTGGGCGGCATCAGCCCCCAAAACTTCATGAAGCGGCATTGGCAAAAGCGGCCCTTGCTGATTCGACAGGCGATTCCTGGGTTTGTGCCGGTGTTGAATCGGACGCAGCTGTTCGATTTGGCGGGGCGGGATGACGTGGAATCTCGCCTGGTGCGGCAACACACCAAGGGCTGGGGTTTGAAGTCCGGGCCGTTTACTCGTCGGGCCCTGCCGGGGCTGAAAACGCCAGAATGGACGCTGTTGGTGCAGGGTGTCGATGCACAACATGCCGGCGTTCGCCAACTGATGGATCAGTTCCGGTTTGTGCCGGATGCCCGGCTGGATGACGTGATGATCAGTTATGCCGCGCCCGGCGGCGGCGTGGGCCCGCATTTTGACAGCTACGACGTTTTTTTGTTACAGGCGAAGGGAAGGCGGCGCTGGACGATCAGCGCGCAAAAGGATCTGACATTGCAGGCGGGCGCACCGCTCAAAATCCTGCAAAACTTCACGGGCGAACAAACTTTTGATCTAGAGCCTGGTGACATGTTGTATTTGCCGCCGCGTTACGCCCACGATGGCGTAGCGCTGGACGAATGCATGACGTATTCCATCGGCTTCACAGCCCCCAAAAAGCAGGAACTGGCACTGGCGCTGATCCAGCGAATGGCTGACGGCATGGATGAGGATGACGAACCCGCTGGCAATGTTCTGTACCGCGATGCCGGCCAATTGGCCGTGGCGCAGCCCGCCGAAATGCCGCGCGAACTGGTAGATTTCGCCCGCCAATCGGTTCAATCCGTGCTGGCTGATGCAGATGGCTTGGCACGGGCTTTGGGCGAGTATTTGACTGAGCCAAAGGCGCAGGTCTGGTTCGATGGGCCAGCTGAACGTTCAGCCAAACGGGCTGCTTCCAGCAGGGCCAACCTGCAACTGGATCCGCGAACCCGCATGTTATTTGACACGAAACATATCTTCATCAATGGTGAAAGTTTTGTGGCCAGTGGGCGCGATGCACGCCTGATGCGCGAACTGGCTAATGAACGCGTACTGGTTGCCGCAAAACGGGCTCAGCTGAGTTGCCCAGCCAGCGAGCTGGTAGGCCAATGGCTGGCCGACGGTTGGTTGCTGGAGGCTTGACGCATGCAACCCCCCATTGATCTGCGTGAAGGTGGAGCCAACCCGGATGCCGGGTTGCCCAGCGGGCGTTTCGCCGGGCGCGAGGCGTTTAAAGCACTGATCCGGTCAGCCCTCGCGGCGGCCGCGCAGGAAGGCTGGAAACAAATGGTTTTTTGCGACGCGAGTTTTGAAGACTGGCCGCTGCGAGAACGTGCCGTGGTGGAATCTTTGCAAGCGTGGGCCAAAACCGGACGGCAACTGACCTTGTTGGCCACCCGTTATGACAGCGTCCTGCGCGACCAGGCGCGGTTTGTCACGTGGCGGCGCACGTGGGGCCACATCATTGAAGCCCGGCAATGCAAAGGGGATGATCCGCTGGATTTCCCCAGCGCCATCTGGAGCCCGCAATGGGTGATGCAGCGGCTTGATTTGACGCGCAGCACTGGCGTTTGTGGCAGCGAAGCAGAGCGGCGCGTCGTGTTGCGAGAACTTTTGAATGAACGCCTGCGCGCCAGTTCGCCCGGGTTCCCCGCATCGGTTTTGGGCTTGTAGCGAACAAGTCAGACGGCTTGTGGCGGTTTTTGGTCAGACAAGGGCAAACCCGCCCCTAGACTTTTACTGTCCTATAATCGAAAGTTGAGCAAAATGCGCTCAAGACAAGGTGTAGAAACCCAGTTTACGGACGTGTTTCGCATCCCTTTTTTTAACTCACTGGATATTTGACAATGAACAAGACACTCGTTATCGCCGCCGTGATCGCTGCTGCTGCTTTGGCCGCTTGCGGTAAAAAAGAAGAAGCCAAGCCTGCTGCTGCACCTGCTGCGCCCGCTGCAGCTGCTGTTGTGGCACCGGTTGTTGAAGCCGCCAAAGACGCAGCCGCTGGCGCTGCTGCCGGCGCTGCTTCAGCTGCTGCTGGCGCTGCCACTGCTGCCGCTGGCGCTGCTACCGCCGCTGCATCTGCTGCCACGGGCGCTGCTACCGCTGTTGTTGCCGCTGGCAAAGATGCCGCTGGCGCGGCCAAAGATGCAGCCGGTGCAGCTGCTACCGCTGCTGGCGATGCAGCCAAAAAAGCTGCTGACGCTGCAGCTGCTGCTGCCAAGAAGCCTTAATCCGCTTTTCGCTGCAAAAAAATGCCACCTTCGGGTGGCTTTTTTTTGCCAAGGCAACCAGCACGCCCTCGGCGGCCAGATGCCTATACAGTGAACCAATCCGAACCGGCCAATTGGTCTGCTACCGCGATGTCAGACGCCAGACGACCCAGTCCGGCGGCCAAGGCTGCTTGCGCCCAATCGGGCCGGTTGTTTTGGCGGCTCAGGTGGGCGGCCACCACGTGCGACAAGCCTGCATGATTGAGGGCGCGGGCAATATCAGCTGACTGTGCATTGGACAGATGCCCGTGCTGGCCACCGACGCGGGCTTTCAAAAACGGCGGGTAGCGGCCCGCCTGCAAAGCTGCCAGATCGTGATTGCATTCAAGCAGCAAGGCGTGGCAACCTGCCAGGTTCTGCAAAACGTGGGTGGTGGCGTGCCCCAAATCAGTCAGAACGCCCATGTGGCGGTTGCCATCGGAACAGCGCAGTTGCAAGGGCTCGCGCGCATCGTGCGGCACCGTGAACGGCAGCAGGCACAAGTCACCCACTGCAATCGTTTGCTGGTCTACGGCAATGTGAAGATGCCCGTGCAAATCAGGCTCGCCACTGCCCAGCCAGGTGCCATGGCTCATCCAGACCGGTTTTTGGAACCGGCGGCTGAATTGCCTAACCGAACCCACGTGGTCACTGTGCTCATGGGTGATGAAAACGGCATCGATCTGGTTGGGCACCAACCCGGCCAGACCCAAGCGGTGTTCAAGTGCACGGATGCCGAGCCCGCAGTCCACCAGCACGCGGCTACAAGTGCCGCCACTGGTGGCTTCAATGACCGTGGCGTTGCCCGCGCTGCCGCTGCCCAGGCTTCGGAAGCACAGCACTGGGCCGAATTACTTGAGGTCGTCGGCGATGACTTTGACAATGCGCTGGGCGCTGGCCGAAGCGTCGGGCACGCCCGCCTCACTGAGTAC
>JANOVW010000237.1:0-4740 GCA_031417575.1 Rhodoferax sp.
GTCACTGGGAAACAAGGGCACCGGGTTTTTCACCTGGTTTGCCAGCGAAGCCACCGCACCCACGACCGTACTGCAAGACGCGTTGCTGCAGCGAAAATAGTGGCCAGGCGCGGCACTGACCACACAGGCCGAGCCGCAATCTTCCTTGAACAGGCCAACCCCCAAAATGCCATTCGCACCCAGGGCTGCAACCGAGGTGATTTGGGTTGCGCCGCCTGCACTGCAAAGCGAAGCCGAACCCGCGAAAGCCGGGTCTGCAATCACCTGAATCGGCACGTTGCTGGCCTGCTGGGCACCCAGCCGAATGTGGGCTGCAACCACAGGCCCCCAGCCAAAACTGCCGTCCACAAAACGCACGCAATTAACCAGCGGCTGCCCGCCTGCACTGGTCACCGGGGCCAATTTCAGGCCTGCATCCATCGCCGAAGACAACAGCCGCAGCCCGGTGGAGCCGGTGTCTACCAAAATGTGGGGAATGGTTTGGCAGGGCGATGTACCGCTGGGCGGGCACACCGTTACATCGGTGTAGAGCCGGTTGGCGTTGTAGCCCGAACCCGCCGGGCCTGCGTCCACATAAACGGCCTGGCTATTGGCCGCAGCCGGGCCAACCGGGGCCGCAGTCGTGGCTGCTGAGCCGGAGGCTGCAGCCGCACCGCCAGAGCCGCCGCCGCAGCCCGCCAGCCACGCCACCGCCATCACGCCAAGCGCTGCCGCCAGCATACGCAGGCCAAGCGCGCTGCCACCGCGCGTGCGGGTCAGCAAGACATCAAGCGGCACAGCAGGCATCGATCACCTCGACCACCACATCGTCTGCCACGGCTTTCACAATGGCCCGGCCGGGCCCATCGATCAGCACGAACCTGATTTCGCCAGCTTCGGCTTTTTTGTCATGGCGCATCAACGCCAAATAACGCTGCGCGTTGGTCAACGGGAAGGTAGCCCGATCGACAGATGCAGCCGGCAATTGCGGGCCACGAATGGGCAAACCGGCACGTTGCAGCAAAACGGTCAGCCGCTTTACCAGAGCCTCATCAACCAGACCCAGCCGATGTGACAAGTTGGCCGCCATCACCATGCCGCAACCCACGGCTTCACCATGCAGCCACTGCCCGTAACCCAAACCGGTTTCAATCGCGTGCCCAAAGGTGTGGCCAAAATTCAGGATGGCGCGCAAACCAAAATCGCGTTCGTCTTGCGCCACCACCCACGCCTTGATCTCGCAGCTGCGCTGCACTGCGTGGGCCAGCGCCGCTGGGTCTCGTGCCAGCAACGCCGCCAGGTTGCCCTCAAGCCAGGCGAAGAAGGCCATGTCGGCGATCGGGCCGTACTTGATGACCTCCGCCAAACCGGCGCTCAACTCGCGCGGCGGCAAGGTTTGCAGGGTTTCAAGATCACACACCACCTGGAGCGGCTGATAAAACGCCCCAATCATGTTTTTGCCCATGGGGTGGTTGATCGCCGTTTTGCCCCCCACCGACGAATCGACCTGCGCCAGCAACGTCGTCGGAATCTGCACAAACGGCACCCCCCGCATGTAACAAGCAGCGGCAAAACCGGTCATGTCGCCCACTACACCACCGCCCAAGGCAAAAAGAATGGTTTTGCGGTCACAGGATTGGGCCAGCAAGGCATCAAAAATCAGGTTCAAAGTCTGCCAGGTTTTGTGGTCTTCGCCATCGGGCAAGACTATCTGCAGCACACTGGCAAAGCGCGGTGCCAGCGCATCAACCAACCGCTGCGCAAACAGCGGCGCTACCGTGGTGTTGGTGATCACCATGGCCGCACTGGCTTTGGGCAGGGCTACCCAGGTGGCTGCCGCATCCAATAATCCAGCGCCGATCATGATCGGATAACTGCGGTCGCCCAAGTCGATCTGAACCTGATGAACCGGGCCCGAAGAAACAATGGGCCCGGCTGCACTAGCCGCTTGCATGGCCAGGGGCTGCGACGCGGGTTCCAATGGGTTTGCAGAAACAGCGGTAGACATAAGCCCCAAGTTTAGAGGAGCCCCGAACCCAGCGTGAAAATAATTCGCCCGCCCGTCGCACGGGTACGGGTTTAGGAATTGGCAACAACCCCGGCCAATTCGAGCTGCATCACAATCATGTTCACCAGGGTGGCAACCGAAGGTCGCCCGGTTTCGAGCAAAAAATGAGCCGTTTCGCGGTACAACGGATCGCGCGCAACAAACAAGTCACGCAAGCGCCCCAGTGGATCAGACACTTGCAGCAGCGGCCGGTTCATGTCGTGCCGCAAACGCCGAAACAAGTCATCCGGGGTTGACTTGAGGTAAACCACCTTGGTGCGGGAACGCAGATGTTCCCGGTTCAAAGGCCTCAGCACAGAGCCACCACCCGTCGACAAAACCCCGCGATGCTTCAGCGTCAAGTCGTCAATGACCTCTTGCTCAACGTCACGAAAGCGATCTTCCCCTTCGCGCTCGAAATACTCGCGGATCGAACACCCCAACCGCTCCTCTATCGCATGGTCAGAATCAACAAACGCAAGCTGCAACCGCCGGGCCAACTGCCGCCCCACGGTGGATTTGCCTGAACCGGGCAGGCCGACTAACGAAATCAAAATTTCCTTTGATAACGCTTAAGGAATCGGGTAGGTGACGGGCAGAACTATCGTTTTCACAATGGTTCCGGCTGTGAAGGTAACTTCAACAAAGGCGGATGCCCTGCTGGGGCCTGTGGAAACACATTTAGGCACCAACAAAGCATTCGAAGCGTCGAATTCAAAAGTTGTCGACGTTCTCAGTCGGGCCTGATCAAGGATCGTGCCTCCAGACTTAATGCTTGCCGTGAAATCGGAAGTGAGACTGGTAACACCAACGGTGGTATTTGCTGGCGCTCCAAAACCTGCGGGAGTGCCGACAAACGCCGAAACAGTAAATTTACAACTACCTGCCGTCCAGTCCAAAGAGGCCAGAGCAGCGCCGCCCGCCTGCGTACTAAACAAATTAAGAAGACTAGGTTGGGAGAAAACGAAGTTCAGCCCATTGCTGATCACGGTCCCGCTTCCCACTTGTGTGGAAGCAGTAACCCGAGCCAAAACGCCATCAGCTGGACGAGGATCCTGCACCAGGTAGTTCACAGTACAAGCTCCACCGACAGTGGTGCAGCCTCCACGCGCTGAACTACCTACCGCACCATGAGTCGAAGTAAACACGATAGGTACACCATCAGCCACCGGGTTGCCGTTTGAATCCACCACACGCACAGTGACCGTTGACGAATCACCAGATATCCCTGAATTCAAGTTGTATTTGCTGGCAGAAAGGTCAAATCCAGCCGCCGTAGCAACGCCTGTTGTTACCAACAACGTATCTGACTGCGTAGTGATCGTTTTGGTATCAACCGTTGCTTTTACGACCAACGCAGTTGCTACTGATTTCGACGATACCGTTGTGGTTACTACACCGTCAGAATCACTGGATGCCGTCGGAATGTTCAGAGTTACAGCAGTTGAAGGTATCGCGGCAAAAGTGACAGCCACGCCTTTGACGGGCGTATTGTTTTTATCAACAACCCTGAATTTCAACGTCGCCGATTCCGACCTGCCACTGCCACCTGAACCAGCTAAAACAATTGATTGATCAGCTGGATCCACACTCAGGAAATTGATAGCGTTTGCAAGATCCTGTGGTGCTACGACTGGCCCCGAAGAGGGTGCGCTCGAAAGGGTAATGGCTTTTTGCGCTGAAACAGATGCGCCCGATATCGTCGCAGAAGCTGTAACTTGAGTGGCCCCAGTTGAGCTACTTGATATGCCTTTAATTTCGACCGAAGCCTGTCCCAACAAATCTGTTAGAGCCGTTCTTGATGAAGGTGAAATAGATAGCAATCCAGCACCAGTCTCGGAAAAGGACACAATGACACCACTCGCTGGGGCGCCTTTCGCGTCTGTAATAGTGACCTTGGCCTGCGCAATTTCAAGGGTCGATATAGACGAGGTGTCAGCGCCGCTTCCACCCAATACTTGCAGCGAAATGGCGCCGGCCGCAGTAGTCGACGTGTCTCCCGTAACACTCGTCGTAGTTTCTGCTGTAGTGGATGTCGTTGCCGTTGTGGTTGCTGTCGTCGCGGTGGTATTGGCCGCAGAGCCTGCGCTGCCCCCGCCACCACCGCAGGACGCCAGCAATGAGACCAGTATCAATATGCCAAGTCTTTTCATTAGATTCATAAGTTGCCCCTTACCCTCGACCGTTACAGGCCTAAATCACCGCAGCGCACGATCAGTCACAACTTTTGGCGTGATGAAGACCAGCATTTCCTGTTTGTTGGCAATTTTGGAACGGGATTTGAACAGGTTACCAATACCCGGCAAGTCACCCAAGAACGGCACCTTGGTTTCGTTCTCCGACTCGTTCAATTCAAAAATGCCGCCAATCACCACGGTGCCGCCGTTATCCACCAACACCTGGGTTTTGACTCGTTTGGTGTTGATGGCCAAGCCAGCCGATGTGGCCTGTCCGACAGAGTTTTTATTAACCTCCACATCCATGATGATGCTGCCTTCAGGCGTGATTTGCGGGGTCACTTTGAGGGATAAATTGGCTTTGATAAAAACAACCGCTGTTGCGCCTGACGTTGTAGCGGCCTGATAAGGGATTTCAACGCCCTGCTCAATCGAGGCTTCTTTTTGATCAGCCGTTACCACCCTGGGGCTGGAAACAATCTTGCCTTTTCCATCCGCTTCCAATGCAGAGAGCTCCAGATTCAAAAAGCGATTGGC